>NZ_LZLU01000001.1:0-25000 GCF_001673415.1 Mycobacterium sp. 1165196.3
CGGCGAACTGGGAGGCGGCCTGTTCGGCGGCCTTGAGCCGGTTGGGTTCGACGTCGGTCGCCCGCATGGACTGCGACATGTCGATCGCCAGCATGATGACGGCGCGATTGCGCGGGATGCGCATGTCGTGGGTGGGGGTGGCCAGCGCGATGGTCAACAGCGCCAGGCTCAGCAGCGACACGGCGATCGGCAGGTGCCGCCACGGCGACTGCGGCACCGGGGTGTCGGTGTAGCGGTGCAGCCGTTGGCGGCGCCGGGCCGCGACGTAAACGTAAACGGCCAGCAGGGCCAGCGGCACCAAGCCGAACAACAACAGGCCCGGACGCTGGAACCCGTAGAGGGGCAGCGGGCCGATACCGGGAAGCGACACGTCACCCAACCTTCCCGTCCAGCCCGCAACCGTCAAACGATGGGACTACTCGCGGCGCAGCCGTCCATCGACGAACTGCTCCAGTTTTTCCCACTCGCGGACCGCCGCGGCGTACGGCGGTGACGGCTTGGTGACCGAGTCGGGCTCGAGCACGGCTGCCACCAACTTGCCCAGCGGCCGGCTGGTCTCGAGCGCCTTGTCGACGGCGGAATCCTCGGAGTAGTCGCCGATGTCGCGCAGCACCTCGACGGCCAGCTCCAACTGCTCGCGATCCACCGCGTCCGGCCCGTCGGCCAGGTCATCGGCCAGCCCGCTGAGCACGTAGATGTTGTCCTCGGTGATCTCCACCTCCAGCGAGCCGTCGGTCGCGGCGGTGCGGATGTCGTCGTAGGTGCTCAGGTCGGCCAGGTCGTGGTCGTGCTCGTCGGCCAGGTAGCGGGCCAGCGCACGCTCGGAGGTGAAGACGCTGATGCGCCCGTTGCGGCCCAGGAAGATCGGCTGGTCGTCCAGGTAGCAGCGCAGCGTGTAGAAGGTGCCAGAACTCGTCATGATCCGGATCGGGTCGATCCCCACCTGCAGCCAGAAATCCTTGTCGCTGCCCAGCACCACGGTGTCGCCGGTCGCCCGCTCCTCGGTGTCCTCGGCCTCGTCCTCGTCGTCGTCCTCGGCCTCGTCGTCGGGATCCGCGGCTTCCTCGACGGCCTCATCGGCGGCGTCGGCGGCGTCGGTGTCCTCGTCGGCCTCGACCTCTTCGCGCTCTTCGGCGAGCTCGTCGGCGGCCTTCTCCGACAGCTTCTCGTCCACCTCGGGGGTGCTGACGATGCCGTCGATCGCGGCGAGCACGTCGTCCCAGCTGCGGCCGATGACCTCGGCGATCGTGTTCCAGCGTTTGGTGCCGGCCTTGCCGGTGAAGTGCTCGATGCCGCCGGAGACGGTGCCCAGGATGGGGTTGCCGTTGAAGAACTTCGACACCGCGGGCAGCTCGCACACCGAGCCGATGGACGACACGATGGCCAGCGTGCCGGCCAGCGCGGCCACCGACTCGTCGGTGGGCTTCTCCGCCACCAGCTCCTCGACGGCGATCAGGTCGAACTGCTTGTCCTCGGCGGGTTCGAAGGTGTGCGCGTGCGCCGAACGCAGCTCGTTCCACGACGGGTGGTCGGCCAGGTCGTTGTCGTCGTTCGAACGCACGAAGGCAACCAGGTCCGCGACGGAGGTGAACGCGAACAGGTCCTCGTCCTTGCCCAGGAACGCCTCCCACTCGTCGCCGGAGTCACGCCACCGGGGCGCCCACACGGTGTAGCGGTCACCATCGGACAGGCTCAGGCGGATGGGGACGAGGTCAGCAGCCATGCGGCACACAATAGCGACCTGATCTCTAGCCCCAGATATCGGTGATGGGCGCCGCGCTGGCGGCGTACCCCGTCTTGGGCAGTCCGTACATCTGCTCCACCGTGGACAGCACGTTGTAGTGGTTGATCTGTTCGCTGTAGCTGCCGGGCCGCACGTGCGCGCCGTAGAACACCGTCGGGATCTGGTTGCGGCTGCCGTTATCGTCCTCGTCGAACGTGACGATCAGCAGGCTGTTGTTGGCCGCCGCCCAGTTCGCATACCCGGACAGGTTGCGGTTCAGCCACGAATCGGCCTGCGCGATCGAGCCGTCGTGCATGTTGTCGTCGTTGTTGGGGATGACGAACGAGACGGTGGGCAGGCTGGCGTAGTTGCCCATCGGGAATGCGGAGAACGGCAGCGAGTTCGCCGCGGGCACGTTGGTGAAGTTGGCCCAGGGCACGTGCTTGCGCGCGTACTTGCCCGCGCTGCACACCGGCGAGCCGGCCGCGGGCAGGCCTTCGGCGAAGCCGACGAATGTGTAACCCGCCGCGAGCAATTCGGATCCCAAGTTGGGTGCGGCGCCGCCGTTGACCGGGCACAGGTCCTTGTTCACCCCGAAGGTGTTGCCGGCGAACAGCGCCAGATAATTCGGTTCGCTGGGGTGGGTTTCGGCGTACGACTGGGTCATGTTGGCGCCGGCCGCGGCCAGCGAGGTGATGAAGGGCGCCGACTTGTTGCCGATGATGCCGTTCTCGGAGCGGTTCTCCTCGACGACGATCACGATGTGTGCGGGTTGCGGAATGGCCGCTGCCGCAAGGCCTATGCGTGCGGTCAACGGGCTGGCCGCCAGCGCCAGCAACGCCACCGCGGCCAATGGCCGCAGGCCCCGGCACGCCCGGCCGATCAGCCTTCTCGGACTTCGAAATTCGCCCAGCACGCCCGGAGTATATGAACGGGCGCAGGCGTTTTCCTGCGACGTCCGCAGCGTGTCAGAAGGGCTTTGCCCGATCGTTATATACCCTCAACCCCATGGAAGTCTCCGTCATCGACCACCCGTTGGCCGCCGCCCGGCTGACGGTGCTGCGCGACGAACGCACCGATGCAGCCGGTTTCCGCGCCGCGCTGGGAGAGCTGACGCTGATGCTGGTCTACGAGGCCAGCCGGGACGCGCCGCGAAAGTCGGTGCGGATCCGGACCCCGGTGGCGTCGACCGTCGGGACGCGCTTGGTCAAGCCGCCGCTGCTGGTGCCGGTGCTGCGGGCCGGGCTGGGCATGGTCGACGCCGCGCACGCGGCGATACCGGAGGCCGAGGTGGGATTCGTCGGGGTCGCCCGCAACGAGCAAACCCACCTGCCGGTGCCCTATCTCGAGGCGCTGCCCGACAAGCTCGCGACCAGGCCGGTGATCGTCCTCGATCCGATGCTGGCCACCGGCGGGTCGATGGCGCACACCATCGGCCTGTTGCAGCGCCGCGGCGCAACGGATCTCACCGTGCTCTGTGTGGTGGCCGCCCCGGAAGGCCTTGCGGCGGTGGAGAAAGCGGCGCCCGATGCCCGGGTGTTCACCGCCGCGGTCGACAAGGGGCTGAACAAGTCGGCCTATATCGTGCCCGGCCTCGGCGACGCCGGTGACCGCCAGTTCGGGCCCAACCTGTTCACCAGCTCTGCACCGCAGCGACCAGCCGCTCGCGCAGGGCGCGGGCGCGCCGCCGCGAAGCGCTCAGGTCGTCGTCGACCGCGCAGCGAATCTCCAAGTAGCACTTGAGTTTCGGCTCCGTCCCTGACGGGCGCACCACCAGCCTGATCGACGTGCCGTCGTCGCCGGCGGTAAAGATCAGCGCGTCGGTGATGTCGGTGAGCTGCGCGGGGTACCCGGCCAGCGTCGCCGGTGGGGCGGCCCGCCAGCGCCGCATCAGTTCGGCCGCCTCGGCGGCGTCGGCGACGCGGCGCGACACCGCGGCGACGTCGTGCACGCCGTACCGGCGGGCCAGCTCGTCGAGTAGGTTGCCGACGGTCCGGCCCCGTTGGCCGGCCGCGGCCACCAGGTCGCACACCAGCACCGCGGCGCTGATGCCGTCCTTGTCGCGCACGGATGCGGGATCGACGCAGTGCCCGATCGCTTCCTCGTAGGCGTATACCAGCGTGCCGCCGGGCACATCGGCGTCGGCGCGGGCCAGCCACTTGAAACCGGTGCGGGTTTCGACGTGGACCGCGCCGTGGTGCGCCGCGATCGCCGACAGCATCCGCGACGACACCAGCGTGCTGGCCACCACCGGTGTCGGCGTGTTGGTCGTGGACAGGATGTAATCGCCCAGCAGCCAACCGGTTTCGTCGCCGGACAGCATCCGCCACCCCTGTGTGTCGGGGATGCCGACGGCGCATCGGTCGGCGTCGGGGTCCAGCGCGATCGCCACGTCGGCGTCGACGTCGGCGGCCAGCGCCAGCAGCGCGTCGGTGGCGCCGGGCTCCTCGGGGTTGGGGAACGCGACCGTCGGGAAATCCGGGTCGGGGGCGAATTGCGTTCCGACGGAATGCACTTCGGTGAACCCCGCGCGCCCCAACGCCTCGACGGCGACCGCGCCGCCCACCCCGTGCAGGGGGGTCAGCGCCACCCGCACCGAACCGCTCCCGCGCCGCAACCCGGCCGCCCGCTCGAGGTAGCGCCGCACCAGATCCGTCCGCGCGGGTTCGACCGGGACCCGGCCGATCTGATCGGCCGGCGGGGCGGCGGCCATGGCGGCCTCGATCTCGCGGTCGGTGGGGGAGACGATCTGGATGCCGCCGTCGAGGTAGACCTTGTAGCCGTTGTCGCCCGGCGGATTGTGCGATGCGGTGATCTGGACCCCGGCCGCCGCACCGGTGTGACGCACCGCGAACGCCACCACCGGAGTGGGCATCGGGCCGGGCAGGAGGTATACCGAAAAGCCTTGAGCCGCAAGCACTTCTGCGGTGGTGGTGGCGAACACCGCCGACCCGTGCCGGGCGTCGCGTCCCACGATCACCGACGAGCCGCGCAGGCCGCGCCCGATCAGTACCTGCGCAAGAGCCCAGCTGGCCCGGGACACCACGGCGACGTTCATGGCGTCGGGTCCGCCGCGCACCGGGCCGCGCAGGCCGGCAGTGCCGAACGTCAGCGGGTGGGCGAACCGCGCGGCGAGTTCGTCCGGGCCGCAGGCGGCGAGTTCGGCGGCCGTGCGCGGGTCGGGATCGTGGGCGATCCACTCCTCGGGCGTCATCGCCCTAGAACCGGGGCAGCTGGGCGAGGATCAGGGCCAGCAGCGCCCCCATTCGGGTTGCCGCCGCGGCTCCGGCGGCCAGCACCTCGGCGTGGCTGAGCGGTTCGCCACTGAGCCCGGCGGCCAGGTTGGTCACCAGCGACACCCCGAGCACCTCGGCGCCGGCCGCCCGGGCGGCGATCGTCTCGTGCACCGTGGACATGCCGACCAGGTCGGCCCCGAGCGTCCGCAGCATCCGGATCTCGGCGGGCGTCTCGTAGTGCGGCCCTGGCAGCCCGGCGTAGACGCCTTCGGTCAGCGTGGGGTCGGCCTGGCGGGCGAGTTCGCGCAGCCGCGGCGAGTAGGCGTCGGTGAGGTCCACGAACTGCGGGCCGACCAGCGGCGAACGGGCGGTCAGGTTCAGATGGTCGCTGATCAGCACGGGTTCGCCGACGGTCATGTCCTGGCGCAGCCCGCCCGCCGCGTTGGTGAGCACGACGGCGCGCACCCCGGCCGCGCAGGCCGCCCGCACCGAGTGCACGACGTGACACAGGTCGTGGCCCTCGTAGGCGTGGATCCGCCCGACCAGCACCAGCACCCGGTGGGCACCGATGCGCATCGACAACAGCTCGCCGGTGTGCCCGACCGCCGTGGGTGGCCGGAAACCGGGCACCTCGGCCTGGGGCAGCACGGCGGTGGGCGTACCCAGCGCCGCGACGGCCGGTGGCCAGCCCGATCCGAGCACGATGGCGACGTCGTGCTCGGCGATTCCGGTGCGTTCGGCGATGACCTCGGCCGCCCGGGCCGCGAGCTCGCCTGGGTCGGACGGGGTTTGGGTCACAGCGGGAGCCTAGCCCGGCGACGGCGAGCGCCGATGGCGGCGCGAGTGAGGAGCCGGGCGATCGAGCCTAGCCCGGCGACGGCGAGCGCCGATGGCGGCGCGAGTGAGGAGCCGGGCGATCGAGCCTAGCCCGGCGACGGCGAGCGCCGATGGCGGCGCGAGTGAGGAGCCGGGCGATCGGCCCAGCGGTGGGGAGCTGTCGCCGGTATATGCCAGGATTTGCCGTATGAATCTTCGTAAGTGGCCGGTGGTTGGCCCGGTCATGGGAGCGGCCGTCGCTGTTGTGCTGTCGGTGGTTTCGATCACACTCGGCCCGGCGCCGTCGGCCAGGGCGGACTGCCCGAACGTACAACTCATCTTCATCCGGGGTACCGCCGAGCCGCCCGGCCTGGGGGCCGTCGGCGACGCGCTGTTCGCCGCGCTGCAACCCGCGCTGGGGTCGCGCAGCGTCGATTCCTACGCGGTGAACTACCCGGCCAGCTACAACTTCCTGACCACCGCCGACGGCGCCAACGACGCGCGCGACCACATCGCCCAGATGGTCGACCAGTGCCCGTCGACGCGGCTGGTGCTCGGCGGCTTCTCGCAGGGCGCCGCCGCGGTGTCGATGCTCGCGGGCGTGCCGCCGGTCGGCGAGCGGATCGGCAACTTCGGATCGGCGCCGGCGCTGGATCCCGCGCTCGCCGGCAAGATCCGGGCCGTCGCGGTGTTCGGCAACCCCGGCAACCGCTTCAACACGCCGCTGTCGTCGACGGGTGCCTTCGCCGGCCGCGCCATCGACCTGTGCAGCGACGGCGACCCGGTCTGCGTCGTCGGCGGTCGCGACCGGGATGCCCACCACGTCTACGAGGACCCGCCGTATCCCGGTCAGGCGGCCGGATTCATCGCCGGGCTGGTGTAGCTTTGCGGCCCTCCGGGCCGCCGACCGGTGAGTGACATACTGCGAGAGTGCCCACAACCCCGTTAGACAGTGTTGAGGCTGTGGTGCGGCGACGTGGTGCCGACCTGGTCGAGTTGTCCCATGCCATCCACGCCGAGCCCGAGCTGGCCTTCGCCGAGCATCGCAGCTGCGCCAAGGCGCAGGCGCTGGTCGCCGAGCGCGGCTTCGAGATCACCGCGGCCGCCGGCGGGCTGGACACCGCCTTTCGCGCCGACTTCGGCAGCGGGCCGCTGACCATCGGCGTCTGCGCCGAATACGACGCGCTGCCCGAGATCGGTCACGCCTGCGGCCACAACATCATCGCGGCGTCGGCGGTGGGCACGGCGCTGGCACTGGCCGACGTGGCCGACGAGCTCGGGCTGCGGGTGTCGCTGCTGGGGACGCCGGCCGAGGAGGCCGGCGGCGGCAAGGCGCTGCTGCTCGACGCCGGGGTGTTCGACGACATCGCCGCGGCGGTCATGCTGCATCCGGGGCCGGTCGACATCGCGGCGGCCCGCTCGCTGGCCCTGTCCGAGGCGACGGTGAACTACCGCGGCAAGGAATCGCACGCCGCCGTGGCGCCGCAGCTGGGCGTCAACGCCGTCGACGCGGTGACCGTCGCGCAGGTGGCCATCGGCCTGCTGCGCCAGCAATTGGCGCCGGGGCAGCTGGTGCACGGCATCGTCACCAACGGCGGGCAGGCCGTCAACGTGATCCCCGGCCGCGCGGCGGTTCAGTACGCGATGCGCGCGGTGGAATCCGATTCGCTGCGTGAGCTGGAGGGCCGGGTGTACGCCTGCTTCGCCGCGGGCGCACTGGCCACCGGCTGCGAATACGAGATCGACAATCCCGCACCCGCCTACGACGCGCTGCGGCCCGACGAGTGGTTGGCCGACGTCTTCCGCGAGGAGATGTGTCGGCTGGGCCGCGAGCCGGTCGCCCGCGAGTACGAGTCCGCGCTGCCCATGGGCAGCACCGACATGGGCAACGTGACGCAGGTGCTGCCGGGGATCCACCCGATCGTCGGGGTCGACGCCGGCGGCGCGATGGTGCACCAGCGCGCCTTCGCCGACGCCGCCGCCGGCCCCAGCGCCGACCGCGCGGTCGTCGAGGGCGCGATCATGTTGGCGCGCACGGTTGTTCAGCTGGCCCAGACGCCCGCCCAGCGCGACCGGGTGATGGACGCGCGGGAGCGCCGGCGGTCCGGGGCGCGATCATGAGCCTGGTCGACGCCGCCGATTCGTGGCTGGCCGCCCACCACCAAGACCTGGTCGACTGGCGCCGGCACATTCACCGCTATCCCGAGCTGGGCCGCCAGGAGTACGCCACCACCCAGTTCGTCGCCGAGCGGCTGGCCGAGGCCGGCCTCAACCCCAAGGTGCTGCCCGGCGGGACGGGGCTGGTGTGCGACCTCGGGCCCGAACACGAGCCCCGGATCGCGTTGCGGGCCGACATGGACGCCCTGCCGATGGCCGAGCGCACCGACGCCCCCTACGCCTCCACCATGCCCAACGTGGCGCACGCCTGCGGTCACGACGCGCACACCGCGATCCTGCTGGGCACCGCCCTGGTGCTGGCGTCGGTGCCCGAGCTGCCGGTCGGGGTGCGGCTGATCTTCCAGGCCGCCGAGGAGCTGATGCCCGGCGGGGCGATTGACGCCATCGCGGCCGGCGCCATCACCGGGGTGTCGCGGATCTTCGCCCTGCACTGCGACCCGCGGCTGGAGGTTGGCAAGGTCGCGGTCCGGCACGGCCCCATCACCTCGGCGGCCGACCAGATCGAGATCACGCTGTATTCGCCCGGCGGGCACACGTCGCGCCCGCACCTGACGGCCGACCTGGTCTACGGGCTCGGCACGCTGATCACCGGGCTGCCCGGGGTGTTGTCGCGGCGCATCGACCCGCGCAACGGAACCGTGCTGGTGTGGGGCGCGGTCAACGCCGGGGTGGCCGCCAACGCCATCCCGCAGAGCGGCGTGCTGGCGGGCACCGTGCGCACCGCCAGCCGGCAGACCTGGGTGGGCCTGGAGGAGATCATCCGCGAGACGGTGTCCGGGCTGCTGGCGCCGCTGGCTATCGAACACACGCTGCAATACCGGCGCGGCGTGCCGCCGGTGGTCAATGAGGACCTCTCGACGCGCATCCTCACCCACGCGATCGAGGCCGTCGGCCCCGACGCGCTGGCCGACACCCGTCAGTCCGGGGGTGGCGAGGACTTCTCCTGGTACCTCGAGGAGATCCCCGGTGCGATGGCGCGCCTCGGCGTGTGGCCGGGGGTGGGGCCGCAGCTCGACCTGCACCAGCCGACGTTCAACCTCGACGAGCGGGCCCTGCCGATCGGGGTGCGCGTGATGACCAACATCGTCGAGCAGTCGGCCGCGTTCGAGCGGTCCTAGGCGCCTACGAGGGCCGCGCACCGGTGGCGCGGACGACGTGTTCGGCGATGCGGGCGTACGTCCGCATCGTGACGTCGCCGGCGCCGCTCATGATGTTGTAGCCGTGGTCGACGCCGGCCACCTCGTGGTACTCCGCCAACGCCCCGACGGCCCGGAGTTTCTCCGCGTACCTGCGGGCCTCGTCGCGCAGCCGGTCGTGCTCGGCGGTCACCACCAGCGCGGGCGCTATGCCGGCGAGGTCGTCGGCGTTGCCGTCCCAGGCGGGCGACGCCAGCCGGTCGCGCCGGTGCGCCGGATCGGGAATGTAGGCGGTGTCGAAGACCTCGCTCATCCACGGCTTCATGATCGCCCGGTTGCCGATCGCCGAGGGCTTGTCGCGGCTGGGCGTGACCAGGTCCAGCGGCGGGTAGTGCAGCACCTGCAGCGCGATGTCGGGGCCACCGTTTTCCAGCGCGAGGCGGGCCGCCGCGGCGGACAGGTTGCCGCCCGCGCTTTGGCCGCCGACGCACAGCCGGGTGCCGTCCCAGTCGCGCTCGGCGCCGGCCGCCCAGCACACGATGTCATAGATCTGATGCACCGCGGCGGGGAAGCGGCGCCGCGGCGCCAGCGCGTAGTCGGGGTTGATCACCAGCACGCCCGCGTTGGCGGCCAGGTAGCGGCACCATGGATCGTCCTGCTCGGGGTGTCCGACCACGAAGCCGCCGCCGTGCACGTTGACGTAGACGGGCGGGTTCGTCGCCGCGGGCGGGTAATAGACGGTCGCGGACACGGTGCCCTCGCGGGTGGGGATCGCGACCTCACCGGTGCGGGCGGCGAACTCCGGGAAGCGCACGGCGGGCTTGGGAGCCGGGTTGATGGCGGCCGCGAACGCGCGCGCCACCGCGTCGGCGATCAGCGGTACGGACAGGATTGACAGCCGAATGTCCTTCGCGTTCGGGGCGCCTCGATCAGGCGCTGGTGCCGGGACCGATGTTTCGGGCCGGGCGGGTGCGCAGCCAGTGTACGTAATCGCTTGGCGCTCCGGCGATTTCGGCGGCGTCGGCCATCACCCCCAGGTACCGGGCCGACGGCATGCCGCCTTCCCAGGCGTCCAGCACATACAGCCACGCCAACACCGGGTCGGTGTCGGTGTCCGACGAGATCCGCTCCACCCGGCACCGGATCTTCTTGTGCACGCCGAACTCCGAGCCCTCCCAGCGGTCCAGGTTGTTCTCGTCCGCCGGAGTCATGTCGTAGAGGACGACGAACACCTTGGACCCCGGGTCCTCGACGACGCTGGCCAGCGCGCCCTCCCAGCCGATGTCCTCGCCACCGAAGGTCAGTCTCCACCCGTGCAGCCAGCCGGTTCCGGCCATCGGCGAATGGGGCGCGCGTTTCTGCATCTGCTCGGGATCCATGTTGGACCCGTACGCGGCGTAGAGCGGCACGGGGAAAGCTTAGACGTCCGACGCTGGCCGGTCTTCCCCCGAGCATTCGCGGGGTCCCCGCCGCTTCGTTAGGTTGGGGGCTGTGGTGACCCGCATCGTGATCCTCGGTGGCGGCCCGGCCGGCTACGAGGCCGCGCTGGTGGCCGCCACCTCACACCCCGACACGACCCGCGTCACGGTGATCGACTCCGACGGCATCGGCGGCGCGGCGGTGCTCGACGACTGCGTGCCGTCCAAGACGTTCATCGCCTCCACCTGGCTGCGCACCGAGTTGCGCCGGGCGCCGCGGCTGGGATTCGAGATCGACATCGACGACGCCAAGATCTCGCTGCCGCAGATCCATGCCCGGGTCAAGCAACTCGCCACCGAGCAGTCGGCCGACATCACCGATCAGCTGCTCGGGATGGGCGTGCACGTGGTGGCCGGCCGCGGCGAGCTGATCGACCCCAACCCAGGCCTGGCCTGCCACCGCGTCAAAGCCACCGCCCGCGACGGCGCCACCAGCGAGTACGAGGCCGACGTGGTGCTGATCGCCACCGGCGCCAGCCCGCGGGTGCTGCCGTCGGCGCCGCCGGACGGCGAGCGGATCCTGACCTGGCGCCAGCTCTACGACCTCAAGGCGCTGCCCGAGCACCTGATCGTGGTCGGGTCCGGGGTCACCGGCGCCGAATTCGTGCACGCCTACACGGAATTGGGCGTGCCGGTGACCGTGGTCGCCAGCCGCGACCGGGTGCTGCCCTACGAGGACGCCGACGCCGCCCTGGTCCTGGAGGAGGCGTTCTCCGAGCGCGGCGTCGAGTTGGTCAAAAACGCCCGCGCGCAATCGGTCACCCGCACCGAGGACGGCGTGCTGGTCACCCTGGCCGACGGGCGCACGGTCGAGGGCAGCCACGCGCTGATGACCATCGGGTCGGTCCCCAACACCGGCGGCCTGGGCCTGGACCGGGTCGGCATCGAGCTGGGCCGCGGGGGCTACCTGACGGTGGACCGGGTGTCGCGGACCTCGGTGGCCGGCATCTACGCGGCCGGCGACTGCACCGGGCTGCTGCCACTGGCCTCGGTCGCCGCCATGCAGGGCCGGATCGCGATGTATCACGCGCTGGGCGAGGGCGTCAGCCCGATCCGGCTGCGGACCGTGGCGGCGACGGTGTTCACCAGGCCCGAGATCGCCGCCGTCGGGGTGCCCCAGACCATGATCGACGACGGTTCGGTGCCCGCCCGCACCGTCATGCTCCCGTTGCGAACCAACGCGCGCGCCAAGATGTCCGGCCTGCGACAGGGTTTCGTCAAACTCTTCTGCCGCCAGGCCACCGGCGTGGTGATCGGCGGCGTGGTGGTGGCACCGATCGCCTCCGAGCTGATCCTGCCGATCGCCGTCGCGGTGACCAACCGCATCACCGTCAACGAGCTGGCGCAGACGCTGGCGGTCTACCCCTCGTTGTCCGGCTCGATCACCGAGGCCGCGCGGCGGCTGATGGCGCACGACGACCTGGACTAGCGGTTAGCCTTGGTGCAGCACGTCCTACTGACCGGTAACCGAGGAGGAGTTTCCCCAGTGAGGAGTCCTGGTCGTGACTGATCCCACCCAGCGCAGCTCCCCGGTATCCGTGCTGGGACCGCGGCAGCGCCAGGAGGCCTGGCAGCGGTTGGGCGCCGAGCAGTTCGACGTGGTGGTGATCGGCGGCGGCGTGGTGGGGTCGGGCTGCGCGCTGGACGCCGCGACCCGCGGGCTCAAGGTGGCGCTGGTGGAAGCGCGCGACTTCGCCTCGGGCACCTCGAGCCGCTCGTCGAAGATGTTCCACGGCGGCCTGCGCTACCTCGAACAGCTGGAGTTCGGGCTGGTCCGCGAGGCGCTCTACGAGCGCGAGTTGTCGCTGACCACGCTGGCGCCGCATCTGGTCAAGCCGATGCCGTTTCTGTTCCCGCTGACCAATCGCATGTGGGAGCGCCCCTACATCGCCGCCGGGATCTTTCTGTACGACCGGCTCGGCGGCGCGAAATCCGTTCCGGCGCAAAAACATTTGACCCGTGCCGGCGCGCTGCGGTTGAGCCCCGGGCTGAAGCGCAGCTCGCTGATCGGTGGAATCCGTTACTACGACACGGTTGTCGACGACGCCCGGCACACCATGACCGTCGCACGCACCGCCGCCCATTACGGTGTGGTGGTGCGCACCTCCACCCAGGTGGTCGCCATGCTGCGCGAGGGCGATCGGGTGACCGGCGTGCGGGTGCGCGACTCCGAGGACGGCGCGATCACCGAGGTCCGCGGGCACGTGGTGGTCAACGCGACCGGCGTGTGGACCGACGAGATCCAGGCATTGTCCAAGCAGCGCGGGCGATTTCAGGTCCGGGCGTCCAAGGGCGTGCACGTGGTGGTGCCGCGCGACCGCATCGTCAGCGACGTCGCGATCATCCTGCGCACCGAGAAGTCGGTGATGTTCGTCATCCCGTGGGGCAGCCACTGGATCATCGGGACCACCGACACCGACTGGAATCTCGACCTGGCCCACCCCGCGGCCACCAAGGCCGACATCGACTACATCTTGGAGACCGTCAACACGGTGCTGGCCATCCCGCTCACCCACGCCGACATCGACGGGGTGTACGCGGGACTGCGCCCGCTGCTGGCCGGGGAGAGCGAGGAGACCTCCAAGCTGTCCCGGGAGCACGCCGTGGCGGTGCCCGCGCCGGGTCTGGTCGCGATCGCCGGGGGCAAGTACACCACCTATCGGGTGATGGCCGCCGACGCGATTGACGCTGCGGCCCAATTCATTCCGGCCCGGGTGGCGCCGTCGATCACCGAGAAGGTCAGCCTGCTCGGCGCCGACGGCTATTTCGCGCTGATCAACCAGGCCGAGCACGTCGCCGAGTTGCAGGGTCTGCATCCCTACCGGGTGCGTCATCTGCTGGACCGCTACGGCTCGCTGATCGGCGACGTGCTGGCGCTGGCGGCCGACAGGCCCGACCTGCTCAACCCGATCAAGGAGGCCCCGGGCTACCTGCGGGTGGAGGCGCTGTATGCCGTAACCGCCGAGGGCGCATTGCATTTGGAGGACATCCTGGCCCGCCGGATGCGCATCTCCATCGAATACTCGCACCGCGGCGTCGACTGCGCCCGCGAGGTCGCCGACGTGGTCGCGCCGGTGCTGGGCTGGTCGGCCGAGGACATCGAGCGTGAGGTCGCGAACTACACCGCCCGGGTGGAGGCCGAGATCCTGTCCCAGGCCCAGCCCGACGACGTGTCCGCCGACGAATTGCGGGCCAGCGCCCCCGAGGCGCGCGCCGAGATCCTCGAGCCGGTCCCGCTCAGTTGAGGCCAGCGCCGCTTCCGGTCCGCGATGGCTTGGGCCCCGCGCGGGTGCGGCTGCGGGGCGGGCAGGTACTGGCCGAACTGACCGCCCGGTTCGGTGCGCGGGCCCGCGCCAAGGTGCTGGCCGGCGAGGTCGTCGCCGCCGATGGCGCGGTAATCGACTGTGCCACAGTGCTTCCCGCCGGTGCGAGCGTCTACCTGTATCGCGAGCTGCCCGACGAGGTGCCCGTCCCGTTCGACATCCCAATACTGCATCGCGACGCCGACATCGTGGTCGTCGACAAGCCGCACTTTCTGGCCACCATGCCGCGCGGGCGCCACGTCGCGCAGACCGCGCTGGTTCGGCTCAGGCGCGAGCTCGGGCTGCCCGAGCTGAGCCCGGCGCACCGGCTCGACCGGCTGACCGCCGGGGTGTTGCTGTTCACCGCGCGGCGCGAGGTGCGCGGCGCCTACCAGACGCTGTTCTCCCGCGGCCTGGTGAGCAAGACCTATCTGGCCCGGGCCGCCGTCGATCCGGAGCTGGAGCTGCCGCGCGTGGTGACGAGCCGAATCATCAAGCGCCGCGGGCACTTACAGGCGTTCTGCGAGCCGGGCGCGCCCAATGCCGAGACGCGGGTGGAGCTGCTATCGCCGGACGGGCTGTACCGGCTGACGCCGCGCACCGGGCGCACCCACCAGCTGCGCGTGCACATGGCCTCGCTGGGCATCCCGATCGACGGGGATCCGTTGTATCCCGACGTGGTCGATGTAGCGTCCGACGACTTCAGCACGCCGCTGCGGCTGCTGGCGCAACGGATCGAGTTCACCGATCCGCTCACCGGTGTGCGACGCGAGTTCGTCAGCCGTCGCGCGGAGCCCTAGCCGTTCTTTTCGCCGGGGTGCTCACGCGTGTCGGTGGCCAATGGCATGATCGAATGTATGTTCGAAGATGTCACCGCGCGGTTCGATGAGCAGTTCGAGCGGCATTATCCGTCGACCACGCCGGTGTCGACGGGGTTGCTGGAGCGGATCGGTGCGGTGGCGCGGGCGGAGAATCGGGCGGCGGCCGCGCAGTTGGTGGCGATTGGTGAGTTGTTCGCCTATCGGTTGTCGCGGTGTGCCGAGACCGAGGAGTGGGCGGTGGACACCGAGGCGGCGGTGGGTGCGGAGGTGGCCGCCGAGCTGCGGATCAGCCAGGGGTTGGCCGCCAGCCGGGTGCGGTACGCGCGGGCGATGCGGGAACGGTTGCCGAAGGTGGGTGCGGTGTTCAAGTCCGGGGATATCGACTTTCGGATGTTCGCCACCTTGGTGTTTCGTACGGACCTGATCACCGATCCTGAGGTGTTGGGCGCCGTGGACGCGGAGTTGGCGGCCACCGTGACCAGGTGGCCGTCGATGAGCCAGGGCCGGTTGGCGGTGCAGGTGGACAAGGTGGTGGCTCGCGCTGATGTGGATGCGGTGCGGCGGCGCAAGGAGCGCGCGGCCGGGCGTGAGGTGTGGGTCGCCGACATGGGGGAGGGGTTGGCGCATCTGGAGGGCACCCTGCTCGCCCCGGACGCCCATGCGCTGGACCGGCGCCTGAACGCGTTGGCGGCCACGGTGTGTGAGCACGACCCGCGCACCCGCGAGCAGCGCCGCGCCGATGCGCTGGGCGCGTTGGCGGGCGGGGCGGACCGGCTGGGCTGTCGCTGCGGGCGCGCCGACTGTGTGGCCGGCAAACGGCCCGCGGGCCCGGTGGTGATTCATGTGGTCGCCGAGCGGGCCGCCCTGGATGGTTGCGGCTTGGCGCCGGCCTGCGAGCTGGGCGCCGAGGGCCTGATCTCACCGGAGCTGCTCGCCGAGCTGGCCGGCTCGGCCACGCTGGTGCCGCTGGTTCATCCCGGTGGTGCGCCGCCGGAGCCCGGTTATGTGCCGTCCAAGGCGCTGGCCGATTTCGTGCGGTGCCGGGACTTGACGTGTCGCTGGCCCGGCTGTGATCAGCCCGCCGTGAACTGCGACCTCGACCATACGATCCCCTACGCCGACGGCGGTCCGACGCACGCCTCGAACCTCAAGGCGCTGTGCCGCACCCATCATTTGGTGAAAACCTTCTGGGGCTGGCAGGAACAGCAGCTGCCCGACGGCACCCTGATCCTGACCTCACCGGCCGGACGCACCCATGTCACCACGCCGGGCAGCGCGCTGCTGTTCCCCCAACTCTGCGCGCCCACCGGCGCGATATCGGCCACCGAAGCCGACCCGCCCCGCGACTACTGCGCCGAGCGCACGGCGATGATGCCCAAACGCCGCCGCACCCGCGCCCAGGAGCGCGCCGCGCGCGTGGCCACCGAACGCCGGCACAACCGCGACAGCCGGCTGGCCCGGCGGGCCCAAACCCCGACCATGCCCGAAGGAGCGACCGGGTCCGAAAGTTACGGGCCCGCTCCGCCGGGCGCCGACGACCCGCCGCCCTTCTAGCGGCATGGACGGCGCGGGACGGGGTAGCCAGCGGCTATGGACATCACCGTCACGTATGTCGGCAACGCCACCACCCTCATCTCGGCGGGTGGGCTGACGCTGCTGACCGATCCCAACTTTCTGCACCGGGGGCAACGCGCCTACCTTGGCCACGGGCTGGTGTCCAAGCGGCTCAAGGAGCCGGCGTTGCGCATCGACGAGCTCCCGCCGATCGACGCGATCGTGCTGTCACACATGCACGGCGATCACTGGGACAGGGTGTCGCAGCGGGGCCTCGACCACGGTTTGCCCGTCGTCACCACCCCGCACGCCGCCCAACGGCTGCACAGGCGCGGGTTCGCCCAGGCGCGCGGCCTGCGGACCTGGCAGCAGCACACGATGACCAAAGGCGGCACCACGCTGACCCTCACGTCGCTGCCCGGGCGTCACGCGCCGGGATGGAGCCAGCGCCTACTCCCGCCGGTGATGGGCACCATGGTGGAGTTCGGGGAAGGCCCTGCAGCGCCCCGCCGCCGGCTCTACATCTCCGGGGACACCCTGCTGATCGAGGAGCTCAAGGAGATCCCCGCCCGGTTCGACCCGATCGACGCGGGCATGCTGCACCTCGGCGGCACCCGGCTGCCGGCCGGCGGGCGGCTGCCGTTCGGGCTGACCGTGACCATGGACGGCCGCCAGGGCGCCGAGCTCGTCGCGATGCTGGCCCTACCGAAGGCCATCCCGGTGCACTTCGACGATTACGGCGTCTTCGCGTCGCCGCTGGCCGACTTCACCCGCGAGATGCAGCACCGCGGCTTGGGGGACCGGATCGTCGCGGTGAACCGCGGCGCCTCGGTGACCGTGTAAGGAGGCGGCCGTTTTCGAGTAGTGCCCCTGGCCAGCAAATGTCAAATCGCCCTCAGCTTTGGGTATAGGGTGTCCTAACACCGGGCAGTCGAACTGGGAGGTACCGACCGCAGGTGACGGGCTTCGACGTGCAGAGTTTCAGGGTTCTTCGCGGCCCGGTCAACGCAAATTTGCTGAGGTGTTCTCAGCGTGGGCATTGTGAGACGTGATGGATCTTTTTGCACCCCCCGAGGTCACCTCGACGCTCATCCACACCGGGCCGGGCGCGGGCTCGCTGATCGAGGCCGCCGGAGCGTGGCAACGTGTGGCCGTCGAGCTGGAGAATTCGGTCTCCACCTATGCCTCGACGCTGTCGTCGCTGATCGAGTCCTGGGACGGGCCGTCGGCGACGGCGATGCTGCAGTCCGTCCAGCCCTACCTGCTCTGGCTGCGCGAGACCGCGCAGCAATCCGCGCAGCTGGCCACCTCGGCCGAGGCCGCCGCGTCGGCGTTCACCGCCGCCCGCGCGTCGATAGTGCCTCCGGCGGTGGTCACCGCTAACCGGACACGACTGGCGCAGCTGCTGGCCACCAACCGGTTCGGCACCAACACGGCCGCCATCGCCGAGACCGAGAACGAATACCAGACCATGTGGGCGAACAACTCGGCGGCGATGAGCCGCTACCAGGCGTCGTCCTCGCAGGCGACCACGCAGCTGTCGAAGTTCAGTTCGCCCCTTCCCGACACCAGCCCGGACGGCACCGCCAACCAAGAGGAAGCGGTGACCCAAGCCCAGCTCTTGGACGCCGGCAACGTGAGCCAAAGCCTGTTGGGCGCGGACTCGTCGCTCGGCGGCATCTTCGGCAGCGACGGCGACCCGAACAGCGGGTGGTTCGGCTACTGGAGCACCTGGGGCAACCAGTTCATCTCGTCCGGCTTCCCCATCAACATGCTCAGCTACCTGGCGCAGAACTCGTCGGCCAGCGCGCTGCAGAGCGTGGGCGGCGACATCGGCACCGGCCTGTCCGAGGGCCTGGGCGCGGCGACCGCGAGCCTGTCCAGCGCCGTCAAGGACGTCGGCGCGGGAATGGCGCCGACCGGCGCGATGGGCGTCGGGGTGTCGCTGGGCAAGCTGACCGCGCCCCCCGCCGTGGTGGGGCTGTTGCCGGGGACCCAGACCGGGGTGCAGCTCGCGTCCGCGGCCTCGCCGCTGCCCGCGGCGGAATCCGGATTCCCGCTGATGCCGATGATGGTGCCGCCGACGGCGGCCTCGGCGGGCACCGGCTGGCGAAAACGCAAACAGCAGAAGTACGAGGACATTGCCCTCGGCCAGGAGGTCAAAGGCAAAGTGATGCCTCGAAACCCATCGGCGGGATGACCCTGACGATGGCGCCCCGCGACTGCGGACGCCGTACACCGCCACCGGGCAGGTCAACGGCGACCAGCAGCAGGACGCCACGGTATCCCGCCGTCACCCACTCTGCGATTACCGGACGGGCCGACGCAGCGCGTTCGCCCCAACCACGTTCTTCCCCAAGGTAAAGGTTCATGGATTTCGGGATACTGCCGCCGGAGGTCACTTCGGCGCTGATCCACTCTGGACCCGGTGCTTGGTCATGGATCGAAGCCGCCGCCGTCTGGCAGGAGCTCAGCGCCGAGCTCGAGCAATCCGCCACCAGCTACACCGCGGAGTTGTCGGAGCTGATGACGACGTGGCACGGCCCGTCCGCCCTGGCGATGGCCCAAGCGCTCGAACCCTACCTCGACTGGTTGCGTGTCACCGCCCAGCAATGCCAGCAGGTCGCCACCTCGGTGCAGGTGATGACCACGGCGTTCGAGTTGACGCACTGGACGGTGGTGCATCCCTCGCTGGTCGCCGCCAACCGGGCGCGGCTGGCAATGTTGTTGGCCACCAACTTCTTCGGGGTCAACTACCCGGCCATCGCCGAAACCGAGGCCGAATATCAGGCCATGTGGGTGAACAACTCGGCAGCGATGATCCGCTACGCCGCCACCTCGGCGAGCGCCGTGCAGCCGCCGACCTTCACACCGCCGCCGCCGGTCACCAATCCGGCGGGCGTGACGATCCAAACCACGCTGGTGCCCGCCACGACGACGACCGACTCCGGGATCATGACGGCCGCCGACATCTCCGGGGCCAGCGAAGACCTCGCGGCCTCCAGCGCCTTCGGCCTGGACCCGGACTCGGGCTGGTTCAGGTACTTCAGCGTGTGGGGATGGCAGTTCATCGCGAGCGGTTTCCCGGTCAACCTGCTCGCCTACCTCGCCCAGGTCAACACCGCCCAGGCGCTGCAGGGCGGCGTCGCCGCCGACGTCTTCGGCGGCCTGTCCGAGGCAACGGCCGACTTGTCTGCGGCCGACGCGAGCCTGGTCAGTGCCGTCGGATCGTCGATGGCGCCGCGCGCGACGCTGGGCATCGGCATCTCGCTCGGCAACCTGACCATGCCGCCCGCGACGGTGGGCATGCTGGGGTCTTCGGCGCCGGTGCAACTGGTGTCGGCGGCCTCCCCGCTGCCGGCCGGGCCGGGTCAGACGCCCATGCTCCCGATGGCCCCGATGCGCCCGGCCCGCGGCGCGGCGAGCGGCCGGCGGCGCAAGGGACGCGACTACGACGATATCGAGTACGGCGCCGAGCTTCCGGGCACCGTGATGCACAGGCCGCCGTCGGCCGGATAGCGCCGGCTGCGCGACTCCATCATGCGGTTGCGGACGATGTGCTCGACCAGGATGGGGACGAAGGTCTGCACCGGTGCGTCGATGAACCGTTGCGCCGTCTCGTCGCACCAGCGCCTGATCTGAGCGGTGCGCCGTTCGTCGCCGAGCCCCTCGTGGCGGGCCAGCTTCTCGGCCACGTCCCCCACCGACCGGCCCACCGCGGCCGGGACGCGCCTCGACACCGCGGCGGCGGGCGCGCGCACCGCGTCGAGTTCCCGGCGGGCGGCGTCCTCCTCGGTGTCCGGCCGGATGACATGCAGCGTGATGTGGCGGCCGCTGTCGCCCATCACGATGACGCTGGTCGGCTCGTCACTGGTGAAGCCCAGCAATTCGATTGCGTGCCCGTCGATTTGCGCCAGCGCCGGCGTGTCGTGCCAGCCGTTGCGGTGATACCCCACCATGACGATCCGCCCCAGCCGGTCGGACAGCGAGGCCGCCAGGCCCGGCAGCTCGTCGACCAGGGTCGTCGACCGCGGCCACCAGGCGCCGTCGACGTGCTCGGACACAGCCCGATAAGGCTTGAGTTGCAACCGGTTTGATCGCTCCATTGCACAAGATCAGCACGGCCAGTCGGCGGCCGCGGCGCGGGTGAGTGGCTGGCGGGTTTACCGATCGTGAACAACGGTTGAGAAGATGTCGGGGTGCAGATCGCTTCGAATGTTGTCGGCCAGGTGTGGCGCGGCGACAAGGCGCAGGACGGCTTCGAGTTCGACAAGATCTCGGACTACCTCACCGAACCCGACACCCTGGTGTGGGCCGACCTGTGCGAACCGGACCACGACACCCTGTGCGGGCTGGCCGACGAACTCGGGCTGAACCACTGGGCGGTCGAGGACGCGGTCGCCGCGGCCGAGCGGGTCAAGGTCACCGCCTACGAAAGCCACACCTTCTTCACGGTCTACGCCGTCGACGTCGCAACCGCTTCCGTCGATACGCCTGAGCGGATGCTGTCGATGCAACGCATCTCGGGATTCGTGCTGCCGCAGGGGCTGATCACCGTGCGGCTGACGCCCGACTTCGACATGGCCCAGGTGACCCGCCGGTGGCAGGAGATCGGCGGCCAACGCTACGGCGTCGGCGCGTTGGTGCACGGGCTGCTCGACGTGGTGGTCGACAGCCACTTCACGGCGGTCGAAGCCCTGGACGACTGCATCGAGGCCATCGAGGACGAACTGTTCGACGGCAGACCCCGCAAGGGCGTCTTCCAGCGCCGCACGTTCCGGCTGCGCAGGGACCTGGTGAACCTGCGGCGGGTGGCCCTGCCGATGCGCGAGGTCGTCAATGCCATACAGCACCACCGCATTTCGGACGGCTCCGATCGGCAGCTGGACCCGCTGTACGCCGACCTGTACGACCACGTGCTGCGGGTCTCGGAATGGACGGAGTCGTTGCGCGACATGGTCACCACCATTTTCGAGACCAATCTGTCGCTACAGGACGCCCGATTGAACACGGTCATGAAGAAGCTGACGGGATGGGCGGCCATCATCGCCGTGCCGACGGCCATCACCGGCTTCTACGGACAGAACGTGCCCTACCCCGGCTTCGGCACCCATGCCGGATTCGCGGCCAGCACCGGCGTGATACTCGTTTTGATGGTGGTGCTCTACGTGATGTTCAAGCGGCGCGATTGGCTGTAGGAAACCGGGGCTACTCCACCACGGACGGCGCCGAAATGCCTTGGTGCAGGCCCTGATTGATGTTGTCCCGCAGGGCCGGGCTGCCCGGCGGATCCGAATCCTGGCAGGCGCAACTGAGATGGCTGAAGGGGTTGGGGTCGATGGCCGCCGAGGCCGTGGCCCACCCGGATGCGCCGAGCGCGATTGCAACGCCCGCCACACCGAGCAAAAGTTTGGGAATCATGTTCGGCCCTGAGCTTCTTCGTTTTGCGATACCTGAAATTTTTTCGCGGTTGCATCACGAACCTGTCAACCGGCGGTAAATTTCAGGATCCGGAAGAAGCGGCCGAATCCGCGTACTTGGGGCAATACGCCTTGATGCTGACCCCGACGAAATAGCCGGCGTGGTAGCTGTCCAGGGTGCTGCTGGACAACACGTTGTTGGCGACCTGTTCCGGTGTCTGGCCCATGTCGAGTTCGTGGCACACGGTGTGCCCGGAGTTGACCGCGGTGTCGGGCGACTCGTAGTTGATGCCCTTGGCTTTCAGCGCGGCCAGAAATGCGTCATCGGCAGACGTGGCGTTCGCGGTCGTGGATGCGGCCAGCACGCCGAGCAGCCCGGCCACCGGCGCGACGCCGATCGCCAGGATCGAGCGCGCCCGGACGGGCTTGCGTATCTGGGTGGTCGTCATTTCTGATACTCCCGTGGAACAGAAGTGCCGTCGCTTGCTGAAGGCGGGGCTAGTTCGAATGCTTGCATGTCGCGGTGCCGCCGGGTGCGGGATCGCCGATAATGCGGTGTGTGCCACACAAGGGTTTGCTCCCGCGTCGGACGCGCGTTACCGGCGAGCCCGCGCCGGCGCGCTGCCGGTGATCTGACGACATGGCATACGGGCGGTGGCTGTGGCTCGCTGTGGTGGCGATATGCGTGGCCGGCTGCGGCGTGCGGCACGTGTCGGCGGCGAGCGCTCGAGACATTCCGGGCACCTTTCGATCCGGCGGCATGGACCGAACCTACATGTTGCACGTGCCGGCGGGCGACCCCGTCGGGCTGGTGCTCAGTTTGCACGGCGGCGGTGGTAGCGGGATCTCGCAGCGCGCCCTGACGGGCTTCGACACCGTTGCTGACGCCCACAACCTGCTGGTGGTTTACCCCGACGGTTACGACAAGAGCTGGGCCGACGGGCGCGGCGCCTCGCCCGCCGATCGCCACCACATCAACGATGTGGCATTTCTGGTCGGGCTGGTGACCAAGGTGCAGCACGACTACGGCGTCGCGCCCGGGCACGTGTTCGTCACCGGGATGTCCAACGGCGGCTTCATGAGCAACCGGCTGGCGTGCGACCGGGCCGACGTCTTCGCCGCGGTCGCCCCGGTGGCCGGCACCCTGGGCGTCGGAGTGGCTTGCAACCCGTCACAGCCGGTGGCGGTCTGGGAGGCCCACGGCACGGCCGACCCGCTGGTGCCCTTCAAGGGTGGGGCGGTGCGCGGGCGCGGCGGGCTGAGCCATTCCATCTCGGCGGACACCATGGTGGACAAGTGGCGTTCGGCCGACGGCTGCCAGGGCGATCCGGCCATGGAGGCGCTGCCCGATGTCCGCGACGGCACCGTCGTGCACCGCTACGAGTCCACCGGGTGCGCGGCCAACACCGAGGTGGTGTTCTACAAGATCGACCGCGGCGGGCACACCTGGCCGGGCGGCAAGCAGTACCTGCCGACGGCCGTCATCGGCCCCACCACCCGCGCGCTGGACGGGTCCGAGGCCATCGCCCAGTTCTTCCTCGCGCACGCCCGCGATTAGCGGCGATCGCAAGCGCGGCGAAGCCGGGCGCCGGGGGTCGCCGCCATCGGGACTAGCGGCGATTGCAAGCGCGACGAAGCCGGGCGCCGGGGGTCGCCGCCATCGCGACTAGCGCCTCAGCGCTGGCACGACGGGCACCAGTAGGTCACCCGTTCCGTCGCGTCGTCGAACTCGACCGCGGTGCCGCAGCGGCGGCAGGGCTGGCCCGATCGCCCGTAGACCCACAGCTGCCGGCCCGCCCGGGTGTCGCCTGTGGTGCACCGGTTCCAGCGGAACCTGTTGAGCCACAACATGTCCCGGGCGCGCGAGACCAGCCGGCGGGGATCGGCGATGTCACGCACCGGCGCGGTGGGCAGATGCCCGGTGAGGAAACACAATTCGTTGCTGTACACGTTGCCGACCCCGGCCAGCACCCGCTGGTCCAGCAGCGCCTCGGCGATCGGCCGGTCCGGGTCGGCGGTCAGATTGGCCGCGGCCAGGGCCGGGTCCCAATCTTCGCCCAGCAGGTCGGGGCCCAGGTGCGCGACGGCGTCGCCGTCGCGGTCGCGTTCCAGGACCTCCAGCACCCCCAGGTCGACGCCGACCGCCCGGGCGGTGGCGGTTTCCAGGATGATGCGCGCCCGGTGGTCGACGCGCTGCGCGCGCTTGCCGACCCGCCAGCTGCCGTCCATTTTCAGGTGCGAGTGAATGCTGGCCGGCCCCACCCGGATGAACAGGTGCTTGCCGCGGCTGAGCACCTCGTCGACCACCTGCCCGGTGAGATCGACGGTGGCGAACCGCGGCACCCGGATGTCGCAGCGGGTCAGCGTGCCGCCGACCAAATGCTCGCGCAGCACGGCGGCGGTGTGCCAGACGGTGTCACCCTCGGGCATGTCAGCGCAGCCGCATCCCGCGCGGCGTGCGGGCGAATCCGGCGTCGGACAGGGCGTCGGCCGGGCCGGGCCCGCCCGCGTTTGGCTGCAATGCCGGCGCCCCGTCGATGCGTTCGACCAGGATCGACGCGACGCGGCGGGAGGCGACCAGGTCGGCCAGCGCGGTGGCCGCGGCGTGCTGGGCGGCCGGGTCGTCGGTGAAGGTGAGCAGCGACCGGCCGCCGCGCTCGAGGAACCAGGCCAGCTCGCCGTCGACCAGCACCACCAGCGCGCCGGCCTTGCGGCCCGGGCGGGCCCCCTCGCCGCGGGCGCCCGGCCACGGCAGCGCGGCGCCGTAGGGGTTGGCCGGGTCCGCGGCGGCCAGCGCGACCGCCCGGTACTCGGGCCGTTCCGGGTCGACCCCGTCGGAGTAGGCGCGCAGCCGGTCGACGGTCGACGCGACCGCGAACTGCGCCCCGCCCAGCGACTCGATGAAGTAGCCGCGCTGGCAGCGGCCCGCGTCCTCGAAGGTGCTCAGCACCTTGTACAGCGTGGCGAACCCGCCGGGCACGCCCTCGGCGGCCACCGCGCCGCGGGTCAGCACGCCGTGGCGGCCCAGCAGGAGCTCGGCCTGGTAATGGGCGCGCAGCGTGGAGTCCGGCTCCGGGGCCGGCAGGATCGACCACCGGCCGGCCACGGTCGGGTCGGCGGGCCGGGAGTGGGGATGCGCGACGCTGTAGCGGCTCAGCCGCGGCGGCCGGTGCGACCGGTGCGCGGGTGCCGAGCGCTTGCGGCTTCCGGTGCCACCGAGCAGGGCGCGCACCGGGGCGAACGTGTCGCCGGTGATCCAGCCGGCCCAGATCAGTTCCCACAACGCGGCTTTGAGCTCGGACTCGCCGAACCCGCTCTGGGTGAGCTGGCGGAAGA
>NZ_LZLU01000002.1:0-9650 GCF_001673415.1 Mycobacterium sp. 1165196.3
AACGGGCTGTCGCACCTCATCATTCGCGTATGCGGGCTGAACGAAACCGGTGGCTTCGGCCGAAACGCCGACAACGCCGCGGCGTAAATCGCGCCCACCGACCGCGGCCCGGACGCTAGGGTGCCAGGCATGCCGGTCGCACCGAATGCCTCGAGGTTTGTCCGCCGATCGATCGCCGCGGTCGCGGCCGGCCTGACCATCGCCGCGTTGTCGGCGTTTCGGCCGAAGCCACCGGTTTCGTTCAGCCCGCATACGCGAATGATGAGGTGCGACAGCCCGTTTGACATGAGCACCATGACGATGAGCAGGACGATTATCAGCACCAGCGGCAGGTCCAGGACCAAAGTCAGCCACAGCAGGGCGGGCGTTGCGACCGGCCCCACCAGGAAGCCCACGCCCAGGGCGGTCAATCGCACTGCGCCGGGAAGGGTTTGGTGTGCCCGCATGCTAGGTGAGCCGAACCGGAGAGTCGATTAGTCCCCGCATCAAGGTGCTGCTTGGTTAGTGCTGGCCAACCAGGCTGACGTTGTGTTGCTCATAGCCCGATATTGCGTGCAGCTGCTCGTGCGTATCCAGGGCGTAGGTCTCCTGGTTGTGCCGCACCCAGGCTCGGCCACGCCTGGGCAGAGCCGTCTCGTGCGCCGCGGGCAAACCCGGGCGGGCGGCACAGAGGTCTCATATGAGTTCATATATGGCCTCAAATATGTGTGCACACAACGACTTTCATATGGATTGCAAAAGTCGCAGCATTCCAGATCAGCTAAGTGAACAGTTTTCGTCCCGGCCGTGAATTAGCGCCTCTGGGGCTGTCATCTCGAGACACGACTGACCTAACGTGGCCAGGCGTCCGACTCGGCACCTGGACGAGTGCCCGAGAACTATTGATGTGAAAGGTTTTTGAGAAGTCATGTCTTTTTTGATGGCGCAGCCGGAAATACTGGATGCGGCTTCCCGCGAGCTGAACCGGATCAATGCGGCCGTGCGGGAGGGAAGTTCGGCGGTGGCGGTTCCCACGACCAGTGTGGCTCCCGCCGCGGCCGACGCGGTATCGATATTGACCGCGCAACAGTTCTCCCGGCACGGCCAGCTGTTCCAGGAAATCAGCGCGCAGGCCGCGGTGATTCGTGAGCAGCTGGCGACGATGCTCGGCATCAGCGCCGGTTCGTACGCCGCCACGGAGATCGCCAACACCGCCGCGGTCGGTTAGGCGAGCTCGCGATGCTCGATTTTGCGCAGTTGCCGCCCGAGATCAACTCCGCGTTGATGTACTCGGGACCCGGCTCAGGTCCGCTGCTGGCGGCCGCGGCGGCCTGGGACGGCCTGGCCGCCGAGCTGCACTCCGCGGCTTCCGCCTACGCGGCGGTGATCGCGGGCCTCACGGACGGACCTTGGCAGGGGCCGGCCGCCGCGTCCATGCTGACGGCGGTACTTCCGCAGGTGGCGTGGTTGCGCGACACGGTCGATCGCGCCGAACACGTTGCCGCTCAGGCGGTAGCGGCGGCGGGCGCTTACGAGGCGGCGTTCGCCGAGACGGTGCCACCGCCGGTGATCGCGGCGAACCGGGCGTTGCTGACGGAGTTGCTGGCGACGAACTTCCTCGGCCAGAACATCCCGGCCATTGCGGCCACCGAGGCCCAATACGGTGAGATGTGGGCGCAAGACGCCGCCGCGATGTACGGGTACGCCGGAGCGTCGGCCGCCGCGTCGACGTTGCCACCGTTCGAGCCGGCCGAACCCGCGACCAACCCGGCCGGCGCGGCCTCTCAGGCCGCGGCGGTGGCCCAGGCAACGACCAATCCCACCGGGACCGCCGGTCAGGCCGCGGCGGTGGCCCAAGCAACGAACAATCCCGCGTTCTCCCTGGGCGGGATCAGCCTCAACCCCGAAGGTGATGGCCTGGTGGTGAGCGGCCCGTTGGGTGATCTGTTGGAGGGCCTGACCGGATCGCAAACGTTGGATGCCAGCACGCCGTTCGACGCGTTCATCCGGTTGATTTCGCCGACGCGGCTTTTCACCACCTCGTTCAAAGACATCCAGAGCCTCGCGCAGGGCTTCATGCCGGCCGCGAAGTCCGCGGCCGAGGGGGCCGCCAAAGCCGCGGAAGCGGTTGTCCCCGCGGCCGTTTCGGGCGCGGGGCTGGGCTCGATGGGCGCGATCGGCGGAGCAGTCGGCAAGGCGGCGTCGGTCGGTGGATTGTCGGTCCCGGCGGCCTGGGCGAGCGCGGCCCCGTCGACGCCCTCGGTCGCCGTGGCGCTCAATGGCGCCACCGCCGCGGGGGCCGTTGAACGTGCCACCAATGCGGTGGGTGGCGTGCCGATGGTTCCCACCGGCGGGGCCGGGCGCGGCACCGCGGCCCACCTTGTGGCGCCCCGATACGGCTTCAAGCCCACCGTCATCGCACAACCCCCGGCGGGCGGCTGATCTGAAGTCGAAAAGCTTGGGATGAATCAGAAGGGCGGGTCGTCCGGTAAGGGTTGCAGCGTTGGCTCGTCGGGCACCCAATCGCTCGGCAGTTCCTCCGGTTCTCGGGGATCGTTCACCCAGGTGCAGAACGGGCTGGTGCTGGGCGTGCCCTTGAACAGCAACAGCATGTCGCGCATGTGGTTTCGGAACTTGCGCGACGCGATTTCGTCGGCTCGGGCCCGTGCTAGCCGCGATCGAGCTTCATTGATCGGCCGGGTCTCGCGGTTGTGCTTGCGAGCGTGTGCAATTCGCGCGCTTCGCTGCTGTGACAGGCTGCGCCTCCTGGGCGCGGGCGCGGCGCATGCCGGACCACGCGGCTGTGGGAACAGGTCGGCCCCGGTGGGCGAGGTCCGGTAAATGCGGCCGCTCGGCGACGTCCACACCACGGTGCCGTCGGCAAGTTGCTCGTCACGCCAGCCGCCGAAGGTTTTGAGTCGATGATGTTGGCGGCACAGGCATTTCAGATTTTCCCCGGTGGTCCGGCCGCCCGCCGTCGGATCTTGGTGGTTGAAGGGGACGGTGTGGTCGAGGTCGCACGCCATTGCCGGCCGGCTGCATCCCGGGAACCGGCAGGTGAGGTCGCGGCACCGGACGGCCCGCTCCAATGCGGCGGACGGTTGATAACGCAGTGCCTCGACCGGACTGGTCAGCGGATTGGCGATGAGCATCGATGCGGCGGCGGCCAATTGGCGTACCTGCTCGGCGTCGATGACGCCGTAGCCCTCCAGATAACCGGGCAAGGCGCCGTCGGCGTTCACGGTCTCTTCGCTGGCCACTACGTTGATGACCACCCGCGCCCCGGTCCGATCGGCATCAGCATCGTGAGCGCCCGCACGGGCCGGACACTCCGGTTGCTCGCAGGCGCAAGTCAATCCGCGGCCCTCGCTCAATGCCGCCAGCGCGTCGGCCCGGCGCTGATCGAATGTCCGGGGGTCGGCCGCACACACCTGCTTGGCGAGCTGTGCGAGCCGGCGGTCGAAGGCGGCCGCCGCGGTCGCGGCGACCGAGCCGTAGATCTCGGCCATCCCGTCCCCTTTGGCACGGATTGCGACGTGGCGGTCGTCCTCGGCGGCGAGGCGGCGCTCACGGGCCGCGTCGGGATCGCAGGCGCGCACGGCGGCGTCTACCGCGTTGACGATCCGCTGCCGCGACCAGCCATGCCAGTTGCCGATGCGGCCGGCCAGCGATAGGTCGAGCTTGGCCAGTGCTTGCCCGTCGGTGACCAGGTCGGTGCGGGTGATGATCAATCGCACTGTGCGCCAATCCGTTCGGCCTTCGGCCAGCAGGGCCGCGACCCTGGGCAGCCTGATGTCGAGCGCCTCCGCATATGACACCAGGTAGCCGGCTCCCGCGGGCGAGAGGTTCATCGCGGCTGCGACCTCGGCGGCGGTCTGCTCGAAGCCGTCGATCTCCGCGTATTCCCGGTCCGGCCGCGCGGCGGTGGCCACCCGGTGGCGAAGCAACGCCGCCACCGCCGCCAGGCGACGGGCCACCAGCATCGATTCCTCCCGATGGGTGGACTCGATCACCTCCACCAACGCGGCGGGGTCCGTCGGTAACTCGAACATACGTTCGATTATAGCCGGGCCCCCGACAAGCCTTAGGGCGTGACGAGAATCTTGCAGTGCCGCTCGGGGTCGGCCAGGTCGTCGAACGCCGCGCCCACCCCGTCGAGGCCGACCTCGCCGGTGATCAGCGGGCTGACGTCGATGTCGCCCTCGGCCAGGGCGCGCAGCGAATCGGCGAACTCGTCGGGGGTGTAGGCGAGCACGAATTGCACGTTGATCTCTTTGGCGATCGCGAAGAACGGGTGCACGGTGTCGGGTTGCATGCACACGCCGGCCACCACCAGGCGGGTACCGGGCCGCGCCCGCAGCATCACGTCGTCGATAATGCCGGGCACACCGACCGCCTCGAACACCACCGCGGGCTTGACGGTGTCGAAGGGTGAACCCTGCGCCGGATCCAGCGTCTGGTGGGCGCCCATCGCGGTGGCCAGCTCGCGCCGCTTGGGCGAAAAGTCCGACGCCACAATGGTTTCGACGTCTTTGGCCCGCAGCGCGGCGATGATGGCTATCCCGATCGGGCCGCAGCCGAGGACCAGGGCCGTCTCACCGGGCGCGATGTTGGACTTGTTGACCGCGTGCAGCCCCACCGCCATCGGCTCGGTGAGCGCGGCGTGCTTGAGGTCCAGCCCGTTGGGGATCGGCAGCAGCAGCGGCGCCGAGAGCAGCATCCGTTCGGCGTAGCCGCCGATGGTGCTGTTGCTGTAGACGATCGGTTCGACGCCCTTGGCGGACAACAGCACCGGCAATGACGTCACCACGGTGCCCGGCGGATGGGTCTCGGTGTCGGGCCCGGCTTCGAGTATTTCGGCGCTGAACTCGTGACCCATGAAGATGTCGTGGCTCAGGTCCACGTGCATGCCGCCCGTGCCGCCGGCCACCCGGTCGCTCATTTCCAGCACTTGGGCGCCGTGGGCGGCGAAATGCAGGTCGGAGCCGCAGATTCCGCAGGCCCGCACGCCGACCAGTACCTGACCGGTCTCCGGTATCGGGTCGGGCACGTCGTCCCGATAGACCATGCGGCCGTCCCGCAACACTGCCGCGCGCATCAGTGCACCGCGTCTTTCTGCTCGTCGACGTGTTCGGTGATGGCCTTGACCACGGCCTCGCCCGCCCGGCCGATCAACTGGTCACGCTTGGCCTTCGCCCAGTCGTGTGACGACCGCGACGCCTCGAGCTGTCGTTTGAAATGCGGAATCACCTTGCGCGCCATCAGGTCATAGCTGTGGTACGTCGCCTGCGGCGATGCCCAGTCGTGGCCGAGCATCAGCAGCGTGCCGAAGCCGCCGGAGCGGTCGAGCAGGTCCTTGATGTGAGCGATGGCGTCCTCCGGGGTGCCGATGCAGCAGTTGCCCTTGGCCGCGTAGTCGGCGACGAACTCGTGCGGCGTCTGGGTGCCTTCTACGCTGTTGGCCAGCGGCACGAATCCGGCGGCGCCGAAGTAGTTCGCGAAATCCTGTAACCCGTAGGTGCAGTCGTCGATGGCCTGCTCGCGGCTGTCCGCGATGTGCATGATGCTCAGGACGCGCCAGTCGGCGCGGTCCGGCTCGTCCCGGCCGGCCTTCGCGGCCTGTTCGCGGACCACGTCCCAGGTGGTCTCCAGCGCCGCGTAGCCGCCGGGCACCGACATCGACAGCGACAGCAGCGAAGTGCCGAGCGCGCCGGCCAGCCGCGGTCCCGACGGCGAAATCATTGCGGCCGTAGATATTTCGGGGTAGGGCCAGGTGTAGGGCCGGATGTGCAATTGCGCGTCGCGCAGGGTGAACCAGTCCGAGTGCCGGTCGATGCGTTCGGTGGGTGCCGCGCGGAACAGCGCCAGGATCGCCTCAAGCGACTCCTGCATCATCCGGCGCTGCTCGATCGGGTCGATGCCCATCATGTAGGCGTCCGAGGGCAGGGCGCCCGGCCCGGTCCCGAACATCACCCGGCCGCGAGTCAGGTGGTCCAGCAGCACCCAGCGATCGGCCACCATGAGCGGATGGTGGTAGGGCAGCGACACCACGCCGGTGCCCAGCCGGATGTGTTTGGTCCGCTCGGCAGCCGCGGCGATGAACACCTCCGGGCAGGCGATCAGTTCGTAGCCGCCGGAATGGTGCTCGCCGAACCAGGCCTCGTCGAAACCGAGGCGGTCCAGCGCGACGACCCGTTCCATGTCGTATTCCAGTGCCACCGTGGGAGATTGGCCGACGGGGTGAAACGGCGTGATAAACACTCCAAAACGCAGGGGCGCGCTCATTGCAGCTCCAATCCGTTGAGGAATTCCAGCAAGGCCGCATTCACCTCGTCGGGGCGCTCCTGCTGCAGCCAATGCCCGGCGCCATCGATCATCACCTCTCGGTACGGACCGGAGATCGCGTCGGCCGCGCGGTCGGTGCTGGTGAAGGACAGAACGGGATCGGCCGTCCCGCCGATGAACAAGCACGGGACCGGGATCTTCACCCCGTCGAGTTCGGGGGTGGTCTCCCAGTTGCGGTCGAAATTGCGATACCAGTTCAGTCCGCCCGTGAAGCCGGTGCGGGAGAACTCGGCGATGTAGTGGTCCAGTTCGTCCTGGGTTATCCAGTCCGGCAGTCCGTCCGGCTCGGGAAGGCGGTCGACGAAGCCTTCCGGACCGGGGGTGGCCATCCGCACCAGCGCATCCTTGCCGTCGGTCCGCAGGCTGCCGATCATGCGACGGATCACCCGGGCGGGATCGGCGTTCAATTCGGCGTCGGCGACACCGGGCTCCTGGAAGTACAGGATGTAGAAGAAGTTCTCGCCGAACATCTTGCGCCACGCCTTCGTCGGCGCCACGTGCGGGCGTGGCGTCACCGGCACGCTCAGCGCGGCGACGGCCGCCACCCGATCCGGATGCAGCAGCGGGGCGTCCCACACCACGGCGGCGCCCCAGTCGTGCCCGACCCACACGGCGCGCTGCGCGCCGACGTCGTCGAGTAGGCCGACCAGATCGGCCGTCAAGTGATGGATGTCGTAGGCGTCGACGCCGTCCGGACGATCCGAACCGCCGTAGCCGCGCTGATCGGGCGCCAGCACGTGATAGCCGGCATCGGCGAGGACGGATATCTGGTGGCGCCAGGAGTAGGCCAGTTCGGGGAAGCCGTGCGCCAGGAGCACCACCGGTGCGCCACGTTCGCCCGCTTCGATCACCCGTAGCCGCACACCATTGGTATCTACTAACCGTTCGGTTGGGGGCACCGTCCCACCAAAGCACAATGGTTGCTGGCTGAGAAGGCCCCGAACCGGTTCGGCTTAGCCGAATCGCGGCCCGACGGGCCGAAAGCCGGGAATACTCGACTCGATGCGACTCGACCATGTGGTGCTCTGGACGAAAAGCCCGCCGATCTCGATGGACTTCTACACCCGCGTGGTCGGGCTCGAGCCCGTCCGGTTCGACGAATTCGAGGCCGGCGAGGCGCCGTTTCCGAGCGTGCGGATCTGCGCGGACTCGATCATCGACCTGATGCCGGCCGAAAGCGTCTCGGCCACCGAGGCTCTGACCCGCATCGAGGGCAGCGCCGGGCACCCGGTCAACCACGTCTGCCTGGCGCTGTCGAAGGCCGAATACGACGCGCTGGACCGGCGACTGCAGGCCGCGGGCGTGGATACCGGCGCGCGGCTGAACCAGAGCTTCGGCGCCCGGGGCTGGGCGCCGCAGGGGTACTACTTCGCCGATCCGGACGGCAACGTCGTCGAGGCCCGCTATTACGAGTAGTCGGGAACTGCCGGTCGTTAACTGAGCAGGACGGCGGAGACCCGCGGCGCCCCGGCTCTGCCGGAGCTGGCGATCTCCGCTAGCGGTAGCCTGGACTTTTCCAGCTGCGTGTATATCGGGGAAGGACCTGGCCGGCAAGGCCGATGATTGATGAACCGGAAAAACGTGATTCGCACCATCACGGCAATCGCTGTCGTGGTGCTGCTCGGTTGGTCGTTCTTCTACTTCAGCGACGACACCCGCGGCTATAAGCCCGTCGACACCTCCGTGGCGATGTCCCAGATCAACGGCGACAACGTCAAGAGCGCGCAGATCGACGACCGCGAACAGCAACTGCGATTGACCCTGAAGAAGGGCAATGGCGACACCGACAATTCGGACAAGGTCATCACCAAGTTCCCGAGCGGCTACGCGGTGGACCTGTTCAACGCGCTGAGCGCCAAGAACGCCAAGGTCAGCACCGTCGTGAACCAGGGCAGCATCCTGGGCGAGTTGCTGGTCTACGTGCTGCCGTTGCTGCTGCTGGTCGGGCTGTTCGTGATGTTCTCCCGCATGCAGGGCGGCGCCCGGATGGGCTTCGGATTCGGCAAGTCGCGCGCCAAACAGCTCTCCAAGGACATGCCCAAGACCACCTTCGCCGACGTCGCCGGCGTCGACGAGGCGGTCGAGGAGCTCTACGAGATCAAGGACTTCCTGCAGAACCCCGGCCGCTACCAGGCGCTGGGCGCCAAAATCCCCAAGGGCGTGCTGCTTTATGGCCCGCCGGGAACCGGTAAGACGCTGCTGGCCCGCGCGGTGGCCGGGGAGGCCGGGGTTCCGTTCTTCACGATCTCGGGCTCCGACTTCGTCGAGATGTTCGTCGGCGTGGGCGCGTCCCGCGTGCGTGACCTGTTCGAGCAGGCCAAGCAGAACAATCCGTGCATCATCTTCGTCGACGAGATCGACGCGGTGGGCCGCCAGCGCGGCGCGGGCCTGGGCGGCGGCCACGACGAGCGCGAGCAGACGCTGAACCAGTTGCTGGTCGAGATGGACGGGTTCGACCCGCGCGCGGGCGTCATCCTGATCGCGGCCACCAACAGGCCCGACATCCTGGACCCCGCGTTGCTGCGTCCCGGCCGCTTCGACCGGCAGATCCCGGTCTCCAACCCGGACCTGGCGGGCCGCAAAGCGGTGCTGGAAGTGCACTCCAAGGGCAAGCCGATCGGCCCGGACGCCGACCTCGCCGGGCTGGCCAAGCGCACGGTCGGCATGACCGGCGCCGACCTGGCCAACGTGATCAACGAGGCCGCGCTGCTCACCGCCCGCGAGAACGGCACCGTCATCACCAGCGCCGCGCTGGAGGAGGCGGTCGACCGGGTGATCGGTGGGCCGCGCCGCAAGGGCCGCATCATCAGCGAGCAGGAAAAGAAGATCACCGCCTACCACGAGGGCGGGCACACGCTGGCCGCCTGGGCGATGCCCGACATCGAGCCGATCTACAAGGTGACCATCCTGGCTCGTGGGCGCACCGGCGGTCACGCGGTGGCGGTACCGGAGGAAGACAAGGGCCTGCGGACCCGCTCGGAGATGATCGCTCAGCTGGTGTTCGCGATGGGCGGGCGCGCCGCCGAGGAGCTGGTCTTCCGGGAGCCGACGACCGGTGCGGTGTCCGACATCGAGCAGGCGACCAAGATCGCCCGCGCGATGGTCACCGAATTCGGGATGAGCTCCAAACTGGGTGCGGTCAAATACGGTTCGGAGCACGGCGACCCGTTCCTGGGCCGCACCATGGGAACTCAGGCGGACTATTCACACGAGGTCGCCCGCGATATCGACGACGAGATCCGCAAGTTGATCGAGGCCGCCCACACCGAGGCGTGGGAGATCCTCACCGAATACCGCGACATTCTCGACATTTTGGCGGGCCAGCT
>NZ_LZLU01000003.1:0-34121 GCF_001673415.1 Mycobacterium sp. 1165196.3
TCGGGGTGTTCACCGGCTTCTCGATGGCCGGCTACGGCATGACCAAACACCATCTGACGCATCGGGAACCGGGCTGGCGCCGCCGGCTGGCGATCAACCTGTCCGCGGCGGTGCTGTCGACGATCGTGGTGGGCATCTTCGCGGTGGCGAAATTCACCGAGGGCGCCTGGCTGGTGGTCATCGTGTTCCCGCTGCTGGTGTTCATGCTGACCCGGCTCAACCGCGAATACCGGGCCGAGGCCGCCATTCTCGAGATGTTCCGCACCGATCGCCCGGAGCTGGTGAAGTACGCGCGGCACCGGGTGTTCGTGTTCGTCGACTCGGTCGATCTGGCGGTGATCGAGGCGCTGCGCTACGGCAGGGGGTTGCGGGCCGACGAACTGATCGCGGTGCATTTCATGGTCGACCCGGCCCACGCGGCGCTGCTGCGAAAGCGTTGGGACCATTTCGAACTCGACACCCCGCTGCGCATCGTGGACTGCCCGGACCGTCGGATCAGCCGGGCCGCGCAGCTGCTGGTCGCCAAGGCGCGTGACGAGAACGCGCGCACCAATGTGACGGTGCTGCTGCCGCGGCGAACCTTCGCCCGGCTGCTGGGCCGCGTGCTGCACGACCGCACCGCCGACAAGATCGCGCGAGCGGTCAGCCTGATTCCCGACGCCGCGGCGACGATCGTGCCCTACGACGTCGAATCGCGGATCAGGGAGGCCTACCCCGACACCTTGGAGCAGCGGATCGGACAGGGGATCGACAAGCTCGAGGCGTGGGTGTCCCAGGACGAAGACCGCAAGGTCGACGCCTACGAACACCCGCAGCGACCGCGATCGGTGGTCATGGTGGCCGGCCTGATCTCGGGGCAACGCGCCAGCGTCGAAGGCCGGGTCAGCGAGGTCGAAGACGTCACCACCCGAGGCCGCACCCACCGACAGATCGTCATCGGGGACAGCACCGGCGAAATGACCGTCACCTTCCGCCCGGGCCACGGCGGCGCCGACATCCAGCCCGGTCAGGTGCTGCGGATCACCGGGAAGGCCCGCCAGACCGGCACCCGGGCCATCTCGATGGTCGATCCGGCCTATCAGGTCATCGAGAACCCCGCGAACGACACCGAGTCCGAAGAGTCCGAAGAGACCAGCGCCACGTAACGACCCGCGAAATCGTGAATTGCCTTGTGCGTGAGTCGGTTTCGATGATCCCGCCCGCCGGCTCTCGACGACGGGTGGCGGCCGGATGTCGCGGCGCCCGGTGGGCCGGGATGGGCGCAATTACGCAGTCGCTGCGCGGCTTTCGCGGCCCCTCGGCCGTCGCGGTCCGTTTTCGCAAGGCCGACCCGAAATTGTTTACTCCCGCTAAGCTGACCTGGTCCGAAGCTAAACTGACATCTGCATAATAGGCGCCTCAGAGATCGGGCAAGGATAGGGGACTCGCACTTTGCGTGCCGTGAACGCCACACCGGTCGCCGTCATCGGGATGGCCTGCCGGCTTCCCGGCGGGATCGACTCCCCGCACCGCCTCTGGCAGGCGTTGCTGCGCGGTGACGACTTCGTCGGTGAGATTCCCGCCGACCGGTGGGACGCCGACCTGTTCTACGATCCCGAACCCGGCGTGCCCGGCCGATCGGTGACCCGGTGGGGGGCGTTCCTGGACGACGTCGGCGGCTTCGACTGCGACTTCTTCGGGATGACCGAGCGTGAGGCCATCGCTATCGACCCGCAGCACCGCCTGCTGCTCGAGACGTCGTGGGATGCCGTCGAGCATGCCGGCCTGGACCCCGCGTCGCTTTCCCAATCGCAGACCGGGGTGTTCGTCGGCCTGACCCACGGTGACTACGAGCTGCTGTCCGCCGACTGCGGCGCGGCCGAAGGGCCGTACGGATTCACCGGCACGTCCAACAGCTTCGCGTCGGGGCGAGTCGCGTACGCCCTCGGGCTGCACGGCCCGGCGGTCACCGTGGACACGGCGTGCTCGTCGGGGCTGATGGCCGTGCACCAGGCGTGCGGCAGCCTGGGCAGCGGCGAATCCGACCTCACCCTGGCCGGGGGCGTGGTGGTGACGCTGGAACCGCGCAAGTCCGTCACCGGTTCGCTGCAGGGCATGCTGTCCCCGACCGGCCGCTGCCACGCCTTCGATGTGCACGCCGACGGCTTCGTGTCGGGCGAGGGCTGCGTCATGCTGTTGCTCAAGCGGCTCGACGACGCCCAGCGCGACGGCGATCGCATCCTGGCCGTGCTGCGCGGCACCGCGGCCAATCAGGACGGTCGCACCGTGAACATTGCGGCGCCCTCGCCAACGGCTCAGGTCGCCGTCTACCGCAAAGCCCTGCAGCTCGCAGGCGTCGACGCGGCCACGGTCGGCCTCGTCGAGGCGCACGGCACCGGCACTCCCGTCGGCGACCCGATCGAATACACCAGCCTGGCCGCCGTGTACGGCGTCGGCGGTGCCTGCGCCCTGGGATCGGTGAAGACGAACTTCGGCCACCTGCAGTCGGCCTCGGGGCCACTGGGCTTGATCAAGGCGATCCTCGCGCTGCAGCACGCCGTGGTACCGCGGAATCTGCACTTCACCCGGCTGCCCGACGAGATGGCCCGGATCGAGACCAATCTGTTTGTGCCGCAGAGCAATACGCCATGGCCCGGCAAGGGTCACCCGCGCCGTGCCGCGGTGTCGTCCTACGGGATGTCGGGCACCAACGTGCACGCCATAGTGGAACAGGCACCGGAACAGGCGCCGGCCCAGGCGGCGGAGGAACCGCGAGGGCCGCTGCTGTTTCCCCTGTCGGCCACCTCCGCCGAGCAACTGCGCGTGACGGCAGCCCGCCTGGCGGCCTGGCTCGACGAGCACGGCGCTGCCGACGGCGAATGTGGCTCGTTTCTCAGGGATCTGGGTTACACGCTGTCGCGGCGGCGCGCGCACCGCCCGGTGCGTACCGTGCTCTCGGCCGGCACCGTCGACGAGTTGGGCGCCCAGCTGCGCGCGGTCGCCGAGAGCGGCATCCCGTACCCGCCCGCGGTGGGGCAAGGCGACCGCGGACCGGTGTGGGTCTTCTCCGGCCAGGGTTCGCAGTGGCCGAAGATGGGCGCCGAACTGCTGGCCAACGAGCCGGTCTTCGCCGCGACGATCGCCGCCATCGAACCGTTGATCGCTGCGGAGTCGGGCTTTTCGGTCACCGCGGCCATGTCGGCACCGGAGATGCTGACCGACATCGAGCGGGTGCAGCCAACGCTCTTCGCGATGCAGGTCGGGCTCGCCGAGACGATGAAGTCCTACGGCGTGCGTCCCGGCGCCGTCATCGGGCATTCGCTCGGCGAATCCGCGGCCGCCGTCGTCGCCGGCGGGTTGTCGGTGGCCGACGGTGTGCGCGTGATCTGCCGTCGCTCGAAGCTGATGGCGCGGATCGCGGGCAGCGGCGCGATGGCATCGGTGGAGCTGCCGGGCCAACAAGTGTTGTCGGAACTGTCGATTCGCGGCATCTCCGACGTCGTGCTGTCCGTGGTCGCGTCGCCTACGTCGACCGTAGTCGGCGGCGACGCCCCGACCATCCGCGATCTGGTCGCGGCCTGGCAAGAGCAGGACGTGCTGGCGCGCGAGGTGGCGGTGGACGTCGCCTCGCATTCGCCGCAGGTGGACCCGATCCTCGACGAGCTGGTCGCGGCCCTCGCCGGCCTGCAACCGATGACGCCCGAGGTGCCCTACTATTCGGCGACGCTGTGGGACCCGCGCGAGCGGCCCTCGTTCACAGCTGACTACTGGGCCGAAAACCTGCGCTACACCGTGCGATTCGCGGCCGCTGTGCAGGCCGCCCTCAAGGACGGCTTCCGCGTCTTCGGTGAGCTGGCGCCGCACCCACTGCTGACGCACGCCGTCGAGCAGAACGCCGGCAGCCTGGACATGCCCATCGCCGCCCTGGCGGCCATGCGCCGCGACCAGCAACTGCCAGTCGGCTTGCGCGGCTTCGTCGCCGACGTGCACAGCGCGGGCGCGGTGGTCGACTTCTCCGTCCGATACCCGACGGGCCGCTTGGTGGATGCCCCCCTGCCGACGTGGACGCATCGCCGGTTGATGCTGAGCCGCGAGGCCAATGAGCACGCACGCGGCGCCCCGGTCCAGGCCGTACACCCCCTGCTCGGTGCGCACGTGCACCTACGGGAGGAACCCGAGCGTCACGTCTGGCAGGGGGAGGTGGGCACCGACGCCCACCCGTGGCTGAGCGATCACCAAATCCATGGTGTCGCAGCGTTTCCCGGCGCGGGCTATTGCGAGATGGCGCTCGCGGCCGCTCGCGCGGCGCTCGGCGAACGCGCCGAGGTCCGCGACGTCAAGTTCGAACAGACACTGCTGCTGGCCGGCCAGACGCCGGCCTCCTCGGCCGCCACACTGGCCGCCCCAGGTGTTCTCGACTTCACCGTGGACACCCACGAGGACGGTGAACGCACCCGCCGGGCCAGCGCGGTGCTGCGCGCCCTACCCGGCGACGACGCGGATTCACTCGGGCCTGCGCAGCCGCCCGCGCACGACCTGGCAACGCTGATCGCCGCCCACCCATCCCGCCTGGACGGCGCGGAACTGCGAAAGGCGTTCGACGCCGTGGGAATTCAATACGGGCCGGCGTTTTCGGGGCTGGCCGCGGTGCTGGTCGCCGACGGGGGCATCACCACGATGCTGGCCGAAGTCGCGCTGCCGGGCGCGATCCGCTCGCAGCAACCGGCCTACGCCGCACACCCGGCGTTGCTCGACGCGTGCTTCCAGGCGGTCGTCGTATCGCCCGAGGTGCAACAGGCCGGCGCCGGCGGTCTGCTGTTGCCGGTCGGGGTGCGCAGACTGTGCAACTATCACTCGACGCGCAACGCGCAGTACTGCCTGGCCCGGGTCACGTCCTCGCGCCCGGGCGAGTGCGAGGCCGACCTCGACGTGTTGGACCAGTCCGGAACGGTGCTGTTGAGCGTCGAGGGGCTGCGGCTGGTCGGCGGCGCCTCCGAACACGAACACGCCCGGCGACTGCTCAACGAGCGGCTGTTGACCATCGACTGGGAACCCAAGGAACTGCCCGACGCGACGCAGACCGAACCGGGCCGCTGGGTGCTGCTCGGCGCGTCAGACGGGCCCGACCCGTTCGCGACGCGGCTGGCAGAAGTCTTGAATACCGATGGCGGGCAATGCGTCTCGGTGTGTGATCCCGTCGGGTCCGCGGACACCACACGGCTGCGGGCGCTGTTGTGCGGCGGTGGGCAGCCCGCCTCCAACGGCCACGGGCCGCTGAAGGGGCTCACCGGCGTCGTCGTGGTGGCATCGGATGGCGCCGCGGGCGATCCGCAGGCGGGGCGGCGCGGCCGGGACTACGTGTCGCACCTCGCGGCCGTCGCCCGTGAGCTCTCGGAGCTGCCCGGGGAGTCGCCGCGGCTGTATCTGGTGACCCGAAACGCGGCCACCGTGACCGCCGGTGATGTGGCGAACCTGGAGCAGGCCGGGCTGCGCGGGCTGATGCGGGTGATCGACTCCGAGCACCCGCATCTGAGCGCCACCCAGATCGATGTGGACGACGCGACCGACCCCGAACGGGTTGCGCTGCAGCTGAACAGCGGCTCGGCGGAAGACGAGACCGCCTGGCGTGGCGGCCAGTGGTACGCCGCGCGGCTGCGGCCCGGCCCACTTCGCCCGGCCGAGCGGCGCACCACCGTCGTCGATCACGAGCGGGACGGCATGCGCCTGCAGATCCGCACTCCCGGTGACCTCGAATCGCTGGAGTTCACCGCGTTCGACCGGGTGCCGCCCGGGCCGGGGGAGATCGAGGTGGCGGTGACCTCGTCGACCGTCAACTTCGCGGATGTCCTTGTCGCCTTTGGGCGCTATCCCACGCTCGAGGGCTACCAGCAGCGGTTGGGCGGTGACTTCGCCGGCGTGGTGACCGCCGTCGGACCGGACGTCACCGAGCATCAGGTCGGCGACCGTGTCGGCGGCATGTCGCGCAACGGGTGCTGGGGCACCTTCGTCATCGCCGACGCCCGGCACGCGGTCACACTGCCGCCCGAGGTGCCGCTCGAAGACGCCGCCGCGGTGCCCACCGCGGCCGCGACCGCATGGTACGGCCTGCACGACTTGGCCCGCATCTCGCCGACCGACAAGGTGCTCATCCACTCCGGCACCGGCGGCGTCGGCCAGGCGGCCATCGCGATCGCCCGGGCCGTGGGCTGTCAGATCTTCGCGACCGCGGGCAGCCCGCAGCGTCGGAAACTGTTGCGGGACATGGGTATCGAATACGTCTACGACTCACGCAGCACGGAATTCGCCGACCAGATCCGCACGGACACGCAGGGATACGGCGTCGACGTGGTGCTCAACTCGCTGCCCGGCGCCGCGCAACGCGCGGGAATCGAACTGCTGGCCGTGGGTGGGCGCTTCATCGAGCTCGGCAAGCGTGACATCTACGGCGATACCCACTTGGGGCTGTTCCCGTTTCGTCGCAATCTGTCGTTGTTCGCGGTCGACCTCGCGCTGCTGACTTTCAGTCACCCGCAGACGGTTCGGCGTTTGTTGAGCACCGTGTACCAGCGCACCGCCGCCGGCGAACTGCCGATGCCGAGCACCACGCATTATCCGATTCGCGACGCCGCCGCCGCGGTGCGCCTGGTCGCCGCCGCCGGGCACACCGGCAAGGTGGTGCTGGACGTGTCGCGGGCGGGAAGCAGTGTGGCCGTCGTGCCGCCGGACACGGTGCGGCCGTTCCGGTCCGACGGCGCCTACATCATCACCGGCGGCATCGGCGGGCTGGGCTTGTTCCTGGCCGGCCAGATGGCCGCGCGCGCCGCGGGTTGCGGGCGAATCGTGCTGAACTCGCGTTCGCAACCCGACGAGCGGGCGCGCGAAGCGATCGAGCGTCTGCGCGCCGCGGGGGCCGACATCGCGGTGGAGTGCGGTGACGTCGCCGAGCCGGAGACGGCCGAGCGGCTGGTGGCGTGTGCCACGGCCACCGGACTGCCGGTTCGGGGGGTGCTGCACGCGGCGGCGGTGGTCGAGGACGCCACTTTGGCGAATGTCACCGACGAGCTCATCGATCGGTGTTGGGCGCCAAAGGCTTACGGCGCGTGGAACCTCCATCAAGCCCTGCGGGAGGAAGACACCGGGCGGGCACTGGACTGGTTCTGCGCGTTTTCGTCGGCCGCCGCGCTGGTGGGCTCGCCGGGGCAGGGCGCCTACGCCGCGGCCAACAGCTGGCTGGACGCATTCGCCTACTGGCGCCGGGCCCGCGGTCTGCCGGCCACCTCGATCGCGTGGGGGGCGTGGTCGGAGGTGGGCCGCGCGACGGCGCTGGCCCGGGACGCCGGCATCGCGATCGCACCGGCCGAGGGGTTCCGCGCCTTCGAAACGCTGCTGCGTCACGACCGCCCGTACTCGGGCTACGCGCCGATCATGGGGACGCCCTGGCTGGCCTCCTTCGCCCAACGCAGCCGCTTCGCCGAGGCGTTCGGCTCGTCGGCCCACGGCAAACCGGACGCCGGCAAGTTTCTCGCGGAGTTGCGGGCGCTGCCGCGCGAGGAGTGGCCGTCGGCCATTCGGCGGTTGGTGTCCGGCCAGATCAGCCTGCTGCTGCGGCGCACCATCGATCCGGACCGGCCGCTATCCGACTACGGTCTGGACTCGCTGGGCAACTTGGAGCTGCGGACCCGCATCGAAACCGAAACGGGTGTGCGCATCAGCCCGACGAAGATCACCACCGTCCGCGATCTGGCCGAGCACTTGTGCGACGAGCTGGCCGATCTGGAAGCCGCGCCCTCAGCGCCCTGAGCCGCCCACGCGTCGCGGGCGAGGCGGGTAAATAAAATTCCGCCGGTCTTTACCCTTCCGCCGCGCCCCATCGGGCCGCCGCGATCGTCGGCCGGGCCGGTCGAACGGGCGCGATGCGGTGGTGCTTGCCGGATCGCCGCAGCACAGCGACAAACTCTCCTAAGTTGACCATCTTTACTTGTGGACTGGTTCTGATCCGGATTGATTGATAAACAATATGGTGACGGTGTGTGGCCAGGATCGATGCGGCGGGCGAGAATCCGTGCGCACGCGTCCATGCGCGGGGCGAAACGTTGTGAACAGGAGCTGGGAATGGCCAACAACATCACGTGGCACGAGCATCAGATAAGCCGCGCCGAGCGCGAGAGCCTCAATGGGCACAAAGGCTGCGTCATCTGGTTCACCGGGCTCAGCGGCAGCGGCAAGAGCACCGTGGCCAACGTCGTCGAGCAGAAGCTCTACGAGCGGGGCATCCGCAGCTTCCTGCTGGACGGCGACAACGTCCGCTACGGGCTCAACGCCGGACCGGAACTGCTCGAAGAGCGGCACGGCACGGAGTTCGCGAAGCGGTTCGGCCTCGGTTTTTCCGCCCAGGACCGCGAGGAGAACATCCGCCGCATCGGCGCGGTTGCGAAGCTGTTCTGCGAGTCCGGCGTGATCGCGTTGACGGCCTTCATCAGCCCCTACGTGCGCGATCGCGACGCCATCCGGGCCACCCTGAACGACGGCGATTTCCAGGAGATCTTCATCGACACCCCGATCGAGATTTGCGAGCAGCGCGATCCCAAAGGCCTCTACAAGAAAGCCCGGGCCGGCGAGATCAAGGGGTTCACCGGGATCGACGACCCCTACGAGGCCCCGGCGCAACCCGAGCTGCGCCTCGAAGGCGGCAACAAGGACGCGGACACGCTGGCCGACGAAGTGATCGCCCATCTCGAGCGGGTAGGCGTCATCTCGGGAGCGGTCCGCAACGCTTAGCGGACGGGTTCGGCGACGACGGCGTCGGGAGCCGTCCACCGCACGGACGACCGCTGATTACGCGAAACGAGGTCACTTATATGAGCTACCAAGGTCATAACGGCAAGCCGATCGTGGAACGAGTGTCCACCGAGAATGCGGCGAGCCGGATCGACGGGTTGCCGCGCATCCCGATCTCGAAGGCCACCGCGCACGAGGTGATCAGCCTGTCCTACGGCTTCTTCACCCCGCTCACGGGGTTCATGGGCCGGCGCGAAGTGGACGGCACGCTGGACGACTTCCAGCTGCCCGACGGCACGCTGTGGAGCATCCCGATCGTGTTCGATCTGTCGGCAGAAGACGTCGAGAAGTTCGGGGTGAAGGAGGGCGAAAGCGTCGTCCTCGAATATCTCGACGCCCCGATGGCGCTGTTCGAGGTCTCCGAGATCTACCAGTACGACTTGCAGCGGATGGCCGAAAAGACTTATGGCACTACCGATTCCCGGCATCCGGGCGTGAAGAAGACATTGGCCTATGCGGATCGTTTCATCGGCGGCGACATCACGCTCATCAACGAGCCGGTGTTCAACGAGCCCTTCAAGAGCTTCTGGCTCACGCCGCGGCAGCACAAGGACGCGCTGGCGAAAAAGGACTGGAAGCGCGCCGTCGCCCATCAGACCCGAAACGTTCCGCACACCGGCCACGAGGCGTTGATGAAGCAGGCGTGGCTGGCGGCCAATGAGGACCAGCCCGTCGACAGTCTGAACACGGGCGTGCTGGTCAACGCCATCATCGGCCAGAAGCGGGTCGGGGATTACATCGACGAGGCGATCCTGTTGGCGCAGAACGAGTTGCGGACCAGCGGATATTTCCGCGAGGAGGTCCACCTGGTGTCGTTCACGCTGTGGGACATGCGCTACGCGGGGCCGCGGGAGGCCATCTTTCACGCGATCCTGCGGACGAACCTGGGCTGCACGCATCACATGTTCGGGCGCGATCATGCGGGCGTGGGCGATTTCTACCACCCCTACGATTCCCAGAACATCCTCAAGCAATATCGCAGCGAGCTGGGGATCAAACCGGTGTTCCTGCGGGAGAACTGGTACTGCCCGGTGTGCCAGGAGGTCACCAACTCGGCCCTGTGCGGTCATGATGATCAGTCACAGAGCTTCAGCGGCAGCCTCATTCGAAGCATCCTGACCGACGAGGTCAAGCCGACCCAGAAGGTGATGCGGCACGAGGTGTTCGAAATCGTGATGGACAGCGCCGCCAAGTATGGCCAGGGTTCGCCGTTCGTGACCGAGGAGTACCTCAAGGACAGACTGCCGGTCTTCACGCTGAACCAATTGGAGAACTCATGAGCACCGCCGAGAAGAAGATCAAGGTCAACGTCTGGATCAACGAGGAACGGTTGGAGGCGCTGGCGAATGCCGGAATGGCGGACCGGGCCATCGAGGCGTTCGCCGGCATGAAGCTGCTCGAAATCTACACCACCGAAGAGCAGAAAGATGTTCTCCTGCAGCGTTTCCCGGGGGCGAAGTACGACTCGGCCACCACTCGCTCGATCGAGCTGCTGCCGAAGCAGGTCAAGGACAGGCTGCTCGAGCTGTCCATCAAGTTGCACTCCAACGGCCCCGATGTGGTGGGTCACTTCCTCGAGGAAGCCCAGACGGCCAACAGCCAGTAGGGCTAGGCGTCCAACCGGGCGAACCGTTGGCGACGGTACTGCTCGACACATGCCGCGCGCCGGATCTTGCCGCTCGTGGTGGTGGGAATCGATCCCGGTTCCACCAGCACCAGATCGGCGACGTTGAGCCCATGTGACTTCGAGATCGCCGCGGTGACGTCGTTCTTGACGACGTCGAGCCGGTGGCGCGCGTCCTCGTCGGATTCGCCGCGCTTGCTGAATTCGATGATGGTGACCAGCTTTTCGGTCTCGTCGACCGGGACCGCGATCGCCGCGACCCGGCCGCCGGTGATCCGTTGCACCGTCGACTCGATGTCCTCGGGGTAGTGGTTGCGGCCGTAGACGATCAGCAGGTCTTTCATCCGGCCCACGATGAACAGTTCGTCGTCGCAGACGAAGCCGAGGTCGCCGGTGCGCAGCCACGGGCCCTCGGGGATGCCGGGCGGCGGGTCGGCCAGGACGCCGGCGAAGGTGCGCCGGGTTTCCTGCGGCTTGCGCCAGTAGCCGTCGGCGACATTGCCGCCGTTGACCCAGATTTCGCCGACCGTTCCGGCCGCGCATCCGGTGCGGGTGTCGGGATCGACGATCCGCACCGACGGCGACGCCGGCGTGCCGTAGCTGAGCAGCGGTGTCCCGGTTTCCGCCGAGCACGGCTGCGCGCTGCCCTCCGACAGCCGCTCCGGTTCGAAGTGGACGACGCGCGGGCCGCCGGCCCTGGCCCGGCTGGCCACATAGACGGTCGCTTCGGCCAGGCCGTAGGACGGCTGCATCATTTCTTCGCGAAAGTTGTACGGGGCGAACCATTTGCAGAACCGGTCGAGCGTGGCGGGATGGATCCGCTCGGCGCCGCTGACGATGCTGATGACGTTGCCCAGGTCGACTCCGGCCAGGTCCGCCTCGGTGGTCTTGCGGACCGCGAGCTCGAAGGCGAAGTTCGGGGCGGCCGAAAAGACCGGATTGGGTTGGGACATCGCGTGAATCCAGCGCGCCGGGCGTTGCAGGAACGCGACCGGGCTCGTCACGTCGCCCAGGTAGCCGCCCAGGATGGGTGCGATGACGCCCTGCATCAAGCCCATGTCGTGGTAGAACGGCAGCCAGGACACGCACACGGTGTCGCGCGGGGCCACGCCGTTGAAGTCGGGGAAGTACGCGGCCATCAGTTGCGCGAAATTCGCCGCAAGATTGCGGTGCGACACCATCACCCCGGCCGGAACGCGCGTGGAGCCCGACGTGTATTGCAGGTATGCGATGTGCGGGTCGCCGCTGATCCGGATGCCCGTCGACGGCGACAAGTCCGAACCCAGCGCATCGACGGCGATGACCGTCGGGGCGGGGTCGGCGGTGGCCGAGTCCGTGCGGTGCAAACACTCGTCGACGGCCGCGGCGGCCGCGGCCGTGGTGAGGACGACGGTGGGCGTGGTGTCGGCCAGGACGGTGGCGACGCGCTCGTCGTGTGAGCCCGGCTGCGGCACCGAGAGCGGGACCGCGATGAGCCCGGCCTGTATCGCGCCCAGGAACGCGACGATGTAGGACAGGCCCTGGGGGGCCAGGATGACGGCGCGGTCCCCGGTGCCGGCGTGCCGCCTCACCTCGTGCGCCACGGCCAGGGTCCGCCGATACAGCTGTGCCCACGTCAGGGTCTCGGTGACGCCCGCCCAGTCCTGCTCGTAATCGGTGTACCGGAACGCCAAGTCGTCGGGTTGCAGGCCGGCGCGCTCCCGTATCAGGCCGACAACGGACGAACTTTGCATGCGGGCTAGGTTACCGCCTCGGGCTTTTCGCGCCGGCCGATCGCACGGGGCGGTGCTGTCGGTCCGGGCCGCAGCGCTCGGTGCGAGCCAAAAGGCCGGTGTTCCTTAGGGTTTCGATGCTGTGGGATCGGGGCCCCAGGTACCCGGCAGCAACGGCATGCGCGGCCTGTCGTCGAGCTCGTCGACGGGGACTGCGCTCACTCCGGCCGGTCCGGTGGCGGCCCTGGTGGTGATGGTTCCGGCGAACCCCATCGCCGGCGCGGGCCGGTCGGAGGCCGTCGACGGCTCGGGCTCGAGATCCAGGTATTCGTACCCGCGGCCGAGTTCGGTGACCTTGACCCGGTGCCGGCGCGTCTTCGTCGCCTCGTCCTGTGGCAGCGCCACCGCCTCTTCTCCGGCCGCGTCGGCCGCCGCCGCCCGGCGCGCCCGGTGCACCGCCGCCCACACCGGCGGGCCCGCCGGTGGCGGCGATGCAAAGCCTCGGCTACCTGGTCGGTGGCCTGACCGCGGACGCCCGCAGGGCCGCGAGCACCAGCGCCCGGGCGCGCCGGGCGGCGGCGGCCGACGCGGCCGGAGAAGAGGCGGGGTGGGTGCCAGCGCCACCGGGACGAGCGCCGGAGCCGGGACGAGCGGCACGACCGGGATGGCGTGCAGCCCGGCCAGACCCGTCAGGCCCGCCAAGCCCCCCACCAAGGTGGGGACGACCACCGGAACCACCGCGACGGTCAGCAGCGGCACGATGAGCGGGATCAGCACGATCATCTGCTCGAGCAGCGTCTTGATCAACGCGATGGTGTCCGTGATGACTGTGCCGATCACCTCGATGGTGGTGAACAGCAGGGTCCACGCGATCGTGGCGGGGTTACCCGAGGCGAACGCCGCCGCAAGGTCGGCCGCGACGAAGCTGAACATCTGCGCCAGATAGCCGAAGTACGAACCGAAATCCATCGGGTAGCCGAGCGCGAACGCGATGTTGAACGGGTTCAGGAAGCTCAGCGGATTGCCGAGCGACGGCAGCCACGGGTCGAACCCGGAAAACAGGGACTGCAGGAACGGGTTGTTCATCAGCTGGTCGATCAACGGCTGGATGTAGGTGTTGTAGAAGTCGACAAACCCGCTCTGCTGCAACCAGTCCAGCCACTGGTTCTGCGTGTCCGGGGGATACGACGACTGTTCCGCGGTGGCCGCCAGCGCGGTGGCCTGCATGACCTGTGGTGCCGGTTCGGCTTGCGGCGCGGCGGCCACCGCGGCCGTCACAACAGCCTGGTAGGTGCTCATCACGGTGGCGGCCTGGACCCACATCCGCGCGTAGTCGGATTCGTTCACCGCTATCGGGATGGTATTGATGCCAAAGAAATTGGTCGCCGTCAACACCGCGTGGGTGGCGTGGTTGGCGGCCAACTCGGGCGGCGTCGGCATGGCTGCCAGCGCCGCGGTGTAGGCGGCGGCCGCAATGTCGAGTTGGGCGGCCACGGCCGCACTGTCCGCGCTGGACTGCACCAACCACCCCAGATACGGCGCGTGCGCGGTCACGTATGCCACGGCGCTCGGGCCGTCCCAGCTGCCGGCTTGCGCGGCGCCCAGCACCGCGGCCAGCTCGTCCGCCGACTCCGCATATGCCTGGCTCAGCGACGTCCAGGCCGCCGCGGCGGCCAGCAACGGGCCGGGTCCCGGGCCGCTGCACAGCAGCGCCGAATGCACTTCGGGAGGGGAGGCCATCCAGATCGGGGCGGTCATCGGCCGCCTCCCTCGGCCGTGCCGAAACCTCTTGGCGGGGCGACGAAGTGGATCGAGCAGGGGGGCTCGGCTCCCGGGGCAACAGAACGGGCGCGGCTAGGCGTCGAAGTGGTGGCAGCAGCAACGGCCACCCATGCCGGAACAGACATGGAGATTGGCAGCTCTCTCGGGGTGCACCGCCCCGGGTCGCAGGACGCAATGACGCAAGTGTCCTGGCTCTCGGATCGCTGCTCGCCTCGCCTTCCGACTTCTCAGCCGTGGCCGTTGAGGGTCGCTCCCCGATGACAGTGGCGGGACCGCGCCGGATTCGCACCGGCTTCCTACATCGTCATCACCTTGCGGGTGGCATTGTTGCATCCGCGTCGTCCAAAAGCGAGCTAATCGCGCGAGAGCTCCCCGGCGATGACCGCTCAACGCGCGTTCAGGACGCGCAGCCCCAGCGAAAACAGCAGCCGCACCTCGGGATCGGCCAGCGACGTCGACAACGATTTTTCGATCCGGCGCACCCGGTAGCGAACCGTGTTGGGATGCACCCGCAACGCCTGCGCGGCCGCGGCGATGTCACCGAAAGCATCCAGGTAGGTCCGCAACGTCTCGGCCAGCACCGGCTCGTCGTCGCGCAACGCCACGATCCGCGGATCGATCAGGCGCTCGTCGCCGCCGATCAGCGTGACGATCTCGTCGAGCAAGACGGTGGTGCGGGCCTCGGCCAGCGACGTCACCTGACCGAACGAAATCGGATGCCGCTCAGCGCTGTCCAGCACGCGGTCCACCTCGATGCGGGCCGCGCCCACCCCGGCAAGGCCGGCGACCGGTGCGGCGATGGCCGCCCGCAGTTGCACCCCGAGTTCGGTGCGCATGGCGGCGATGGTGCCGCGGACCCACGAGGCGACCGAGCGGTTCTGCGTCTGGGGCAGGAGCACATATGTGCGCGCGCCGTTCGAGGCGACCTGAGCGTCGCGCCGAAAAGCGCTGGCGCTCAGCGCAATGACGTCGGCGATCCGCGCCTGACGGGGCGAGCCGTCCGCCGCGTCCCAGCCGATCAGGGCCGCGTCGCCGTCGGCGGCGAGGCCCAGTTCGCGGGCGATCGCGGCCACGTCAACGTGGCCAAGGGTTTCCGCGTCGGCCAGGCCAAGCAGTTGCTGCACCCGCCGCGCGTGGGTGGAGGGCCGGGCCGCCAGCCGCGACATGATGCGGGCGGCCAGCACGGCGGCGCCGCGCAACATCTCCTCGGCGTCGTCGGCCAGCGGTTGCGAGCCCTGCTGCACCCAGATGGTTCCGGCGAACACCTGCGGTCGCCGCGCATCGGGCGCGGGCTGGTGGATCCCGACGGCCAGCCGGGGACGCAGCCCCAACTCGGGCCGCTCGGCGACGCGGACCACCTCACCGCCGGACCGCAACGCATCGAAGATGCCCCATTGGCCGATCCACTCGAGATGCTCGGGCGGACCGGCCCTGCCCAGGATGGACAGGCGGCGCAGCTCGTCGGCCTCGTCGTTGGACGCCGAATACGCCAAGACGTGTGACTGAGCGTTTTCGATGCTCACCATGCCGTGGATGCGGTCGGCGAGCGACTGCGCCAACCCGAACAGATCGGTGCCCGAGTCGTCCATGGCGTCGGCGCGGTCCCCGTGATGCCCGAGCACATGGTTGACCAGCTGATAGAGCCGCTCCCAGCGGGCCCGCGGATCGACCGCCACCACCGCAGAGCCGGCCGCAACGGCCTTGGCCACCAAAGCATCCGGCGGTCCTTTGGCGAAGATGGCTGCCGGCACGCGGTCGCGCGCCTGCTTGTCCATCCAGCGCAGCGCCTCGTCGTCGGCGACACCCAACAGGAAGAAGACGTCGGCCGAACCCGCCGCGTCCGCCAGGCCCAGCCGCACGTCGTCGCTGTCGATCAGCGCCGCCGATGCCACCGGCAGGTCCAGGCCCCGGGGCGCGTCGACCAGGCTCACCAGGGTCGCATCCAGCGCGAGGAGCAGCTGTCCCAGACCCACACCGGCCATGTTGTCCGATTGTACTATCGATGGCGCCCTGTATTGTCTGATCGGCTAAATCCTTGCGGTGTGTGCGCGAGGACCCTGGCAGCATGGACGCGATAACCCAGGTCCCGATGCCGGCCAACGAGCCGGTCCACGACTATGCGCCGCACGCCCCGGAACGCGACCGCCTTGCCGCCGAACTGGCGCTGCTGGCCGACAACCCGATCGAGCTGCCGCATGTCATCGGCGCCGCCCACCGGATGGGCGACGGTGAGCGCATCGATGTGGTTCAGCCGCACCGGCACGCCGCGCGGCTGGGCACCCTGACCAACGCGGCGCACGCCGACGCGACGGCGGCGATCGAGGCCGCGATGGCCGCGAAAAGCGCTTGGGCGGCAATGCCGTTCGATGAGCGCGCGGCGGTGTTCCTGCGCGCCGCCGACCTGCTGGCCGGTCCCTGGCGGGAGAAGATCGCCGCCGCCACGATGCTCGGCCAATCCAAGTCGGTCTATCAGGCCGAGATCGATTCGCCGTGCGAGCAGGTCGATTTCTGGCGCTTCAATGTGGCGTTCGCCCAACAGATCTTGGCCCAGCAGCCGATCAGCGGACCGGGCGAGTGGAATCGCAGCGATTACCGCCCGCTGGACGGCTTCGTGTATGCGATCACGCCGTTCAACTTCACCTCGATCGCGGGCAATTTGCCGACCGCGCCGGCGCTGATGGGCAACACCGTGGTGTGGAAGCCCTCGATCACCCAGACGTTGTCCGCCTACCTCACCATGCAACTGCTCGAGGCGGCGGGGTTACCGCCCGGGGTGATCAATCTGGTGACCGGCGACGGGTTGGCCGTCTCCGATGTGGCGCTGGCCGATCCGCGGCTGGCCGGCATCCATTTCACCGGGTCAACGGCCACCTTCCAGCAGTTGTGGCAGCGGGTGGGCGCCAATATCGGTCGCTACCAGAGCTATCCGCGGCTGGTCGGCGAGACCGGTGGCAAGGACTTCGTCGTCGCCCACGCCTCGGCGCGCCCGGATGTGTTGTGCGCGGCGTTGATTCGCGGCGCGTTCGACTACCAGGGTCAGAAATGCTCGGCGGCGTCGCGGGCCTTCATCGCGCAGTCGGTGTGGCGCCGCATGGGTGACGACTTCCTGGGCAAGACCGCCGCGCTGCGCTACGGCGACGTCACCGACCTGACCAACTACGGGGGAGCGCTGATCGACCGGCGCGCCTTCATCAAGAACGTCGACGCCATCGAGCGGGCCAAGGGCGCGCCGCACGTCACCATCGCCGTCGGCGGCGAATACGACGACCGCGAGGGCTATTTCGTGCGCCCCACGGTGCTGCTGTCCGACGACCCGACCGACGAGTCGTTCGCGACGGAGTACTTCGGCCCGCTGCTGTCGGTGCACGTGTACCCCGACGCCGACTACGAGCGGATCCTCGACGTCGTCGACACCGGGTCGCGGTACGCGCTGACCGGCGCGGTCATCGCCGACGACCGCGCGGCGGTGCTGACCGCCCAGCACCGATTGCGGTTCGCTGCCGGGAATTTCTACGTCAACGACAAGCCGACCGGCGCGGTCGTCGGGCGCCAACCGTTCGGGGGATCCCGCGGTTCGGGCACCAACGACAAGGCGGGATCGATGCTGAACATGTTGCGCTGGACCTCGGCGCGCACCATCAAGGAGACGTTCATCCCGGCGACCGACCACACGTATCCGCACATGGGCGCCGACTGATGGCCGGGCTGTTCGCCGCCACGCTGCGCCCGACGATCATGGCCGTGGGCCGCCGCGACGGGTTGCGCCGCGCCGCCGAGCGCTTCCCGGTCACCCGTCGCGTGGTGCGGCGCTTCGTCCCGGCGGAGACGATCGATTCCGCGCTGAACAGCGTTGCCGCGCTGCGCGATTCGGGTCGCTTCGTCAGCGTCGACTATCTGGGTGAGGACGTCGCCGACGCGGACGGCGCCGATGCCGCCGTGCGGACCTACCTGGATCTGATCGACAGGTTGGGCGGGCTCGACACGGCCGGCAATGCGGTGCGGCCGCTGGAAGTCTCGGTCAAGCTGTCCGCGCTCGGGCAGTCGCTCGAGCGCGACGGCGAAAAGATCGCCCGGGAGAACGCGTGGTCGATCTGCGACGCCGCCCGGCGGGCCGGCGTGTGGGTGACGGTGGACGCCGAGAACCACACCACCACCGAGTCGACGCTGTCCGTGGTGCGCGACCTGCGGGCCGAATTCCCCTGGCTGGGCGTGGTTTTGCAGGCGTACCTGCGGCGCACCCTGGACGACTGCCGCCAATTCGCGGCCTCCGGCGCCCGGGTCAGGCTGTGCAAGGGCGCCTACGACGAACCCGCCGCGGTGGCCTACCGGAAACCCGCCGAGGTCACCGACTCCTATCTGGCGTGCCTGTCGGTATTGATGGGCGGCGTCGGCTACCCGATGGTGGCTACACACGACCCGCAGATCATCGGCGCGGTGCCCGCCATCGCGCGTGAAACAGGCCGTTGCAGCAGTGAATTCGAATACCAGATGCTCTATGGCATTCGCGACGACGAGCAACGGCGTCTGGTTGCGGCCGGAGATCAGCTGCGGGTCTACGTCCCCTTCGGCGCCCAGTGGTACGGCTACTTCATGCGCCGGCTGGCCGAGCGGCCCGCGAATTTGGCGTTCTTCCTGCGAGCGCTCGCGCGGCGCGGTCACTAGGTGCGGCGGCCACCGCGGGTGAATCGTTGGCTTTGAGTGTGCACACCGGGCGGCGACACGCCGATGATCACCGCCAGGGATTCACCCCCAAGACCCTGGATTCACACTCAACGCCGTGGACGCACACTCAACGCCGGCGCGGACGATCGCTGGCGAACCCGCGTACCACATGGGCGCGAACGAATTCCGCCGCCACGTCGGGATCATCCATGTCCAGCGTCGAGGACGGCGTGCTGAACAACGAGAATAGGATGCGCGCGAACCATTCACCGGCGGCCTCGATGTCGAGGTCCTTGCGCACCTCGCCGGTGAGCCGGGCGGCCGACAGGTAGGGGGCGAAGAACTCGACGCATTCGCGCAGCAGCACCGCGGCGTCCTTGGTCAGCAACAGGCTGATGGCGTCCTCGTCGAAGTACTTTTCCGAAGCGATGACCCGCCGCGCCTGGGTGACGAAAACCGCTGCCGAACACAGCTTGTCCTCCAGCGTGCCGCCGCGGTCCATCGCCTTGGTCATCTCGCGGTAGAACCGCTGCGACGCGTGCTCGGCGCACGCCTCGACGATCGAGGCCTTGTCGGAGAAGTATTCGTAGATCGTGCTGCGGGATACGCCGGCGTGCTTGGCGATGTCGACGATGGTCGCCTTCTGCAATCCCTGCTTGCCGAAGCACGCGAACGCCGACTCCACGATGAGCTCGCGGGTGTCAGCGGTGTGAGGCGCCTGGGTCATCGCGAAGCAGCACTTCGGGGAACCGGCCCGGCGTAGCCCGGACCGAACGCGGCATGGTCGGTCAGGAGCGCGAGCCTGGGCATGGCGATCCCCTCAGCCGGCCGGTGCGAGGATCAGGCCGCTGGTCGGCACCCCGGTTCCGGACGTGACCAGCACGTGTTCGACGTTGTCGACCTGGTTGTACGACGTGCCGCGCACCTGACGCACCCCCTCGGTGATGCCGTTCATGCCGTGGATGTACGCCTCGCCGAGCAGGCCGCCGTTGGTGTTGATCGGGAATTCTCCGCCCAGCGACAGCCGCTCGACCGTCGCGAAATCCTTGGCCTCCCCGCGCCCGCAGAACCCGAGCTCCTCGAGCTGGGCGAACACGAACGGCGTGAAATGGTCGTAGATGAAGGCGGTCTGGATGTCTTGGGGCTTGAGACCGGAGTCGCGCCAGAGCTGGCGGGCCACCACACCCATCTCCGGCAGGCCGGTGATCTCGTCGCGGTAATAGCTGGTCATCATCTCGCCGTCGCGGGCCGCGCCCTGGGCGGCCGCGGTGATGATGGCCGGCGGCTGGCGCAGGTCGCGGGCGCGTTCGGCGCTGGTGATCACCAGCGCGACGCCGCCGTCACTCTCCTGGCAGCAATCCAGCAGGCGCAGTACGGGTTCGACGATCCAGCGCGAATTCTGGTGGTCTTCCAGGGTGATCGGCCGCTGATAGAACCAGGCGTCGGGGTTGGTCGCCGCGTGCTTGCGGTCGACGACCGCGATCCTGCCGAAGTCGGAGTTGGTGACGCCGTAGGTCGACATGTAGCGCTGGGCATGCATCGCTACCCAGGCCGCGGGGGTGAGCAGCCCGAACGGCGCGTAATGCGCCATGAACAATGGGGTTTCGGCCATGCTGCGTCCGCTGCCGCCAAACCGGAAGCCGGAGCGCTCGTTGAAGGCGCGCCAGCACACCACCACGTCGGCGACCCCGGTGGCGACCGCCATCGCCGCGTGCACGACGGTGCCGGCGGCCGCGCCGCCGCCGTGGTGCACGCGCGAAAAGAAGCTCAGGTCGCCGATGCCCACGTTGCGGGCGACGTCGATCTCATCGCTGGAGTCCATGGTGAACGTGACCATGCCGTCGACGTCGTCCGGAGCCAGTCCCGCGTCGTCGAGGGCGGCGCTGACCGCCTCGCACGCCAATTGCAGCTCGCTGCGCCCGGATTCCTTGGAGAACTCCGTCTGTCCGATCCCGACGATGGCGCAGCTTCCGGGAAGGCTGCCCGGACCCGTCCGGCTCATGCGGCCACCCCGTCGAGCAGGCTGAGCACCGCCGTGCCGGACACGTGATCGCCCAGGCTGTTGGAACCCTTGAACGTCACCTCGACGAAGTTCTCGGCCGGCGGCGTCCCTTGAGGGCCTTGAGTCTTGCCGGTGACGCTGCCGGTGAACCGCAGCGGATCGTCCGGAAAGCACGGCACTCCAAGGCGGATCGACAGGTTCTTCACCATCGCTTCGGGCCCGGCCCAGTCGGTGAGGAAGCGCACGCAGTAGCCGTTGGTGGTCAGGATGTTCATGAACAGATTGGGTGAGCCCTGTTTCTTCGCGTAGTCGCGGTCGTGATGCACCGGCATGAAGTCCCGGGTGGCGATCGCGCCGGCGACGACCATCGTTGTGGTGATCGGGATTTCGAGCGGCGTGACCTCGTCACCGATCGAAATGTCTCGCCATTGCAGAGTGCGGTTGGCGGTGGTCGTCATGCGGGTCCCTCCGAATAGGTTGCGCCGAGGTGGGCCAGCTGCGTCGAAGCCGGACCGAAGAGGTCGAAATCCATGACCGCGCTTAGCCTCGCGGCCGGAATTGATGCAGCACCAGGTCGTCATCGAATGTTTGGTAGTAGATTTCGACGGGCAATCCGGGTGTCACCTCGGACGGATCGATGCCGGTCAGGTTGGAGACCAGCCGTACCCCTTCCTCGAGTTCCACCAACGCAACAACGTAGGGATAGTCGAAGAACGGAAACTTGGGTTCGTGCGGCATCACGTAGCTGTAGACGCTGCCGCGCCCCGCCGACTCGATCGCGTCCCACTCAAGCGAACGGCAGTGTGGACACATCGGGCGGGGCGGATGACGCAGCCGCCCACATCCGCCGCAGCGCTGAATCAGCAGTCGGTTATCTCGCAAGCCGTTCCAGAAGAATTCGGTGTCCGGGGTGATCACCGGCGCCAGACGGGCCACCATCAGTTCGCCGGCCTGAATCGCAGCACCCGAAACCGCTGCCGCCCCAACACTTCTCCGTGCTGGTCGGTGTAGGTGGTCAGCCAGGTCAGAAAGAAACCCGTGCCCAGCGCCGTCTTCTTCTCGTCGGAGACCGATTCGTAGACCGTCGTCGCGCTGATCTCATCGCCGAGCCGCGGGTAGCGCTCGATCTCGAACTCCGAATTGGTCGCCACCGTGCTGGTGTAACCGGCCTCGTCGAGGAATTCCGTTGGGTTGCTTTTGATCTCGATCGGGGCCCCACCCCGTTCACCGATTCCCTCCAGGATCGGCGAGGGCATCGTCCAGGTTTGAAGCATCACCGGCGGCGAAACGATGCCACCGAACCGTGATGAGGCCGCGAACTCCGGGTCGAGGTATACCGGGTTCATGTCGGCCATCGCGTACGCCCAGTGCCGGATCATCGGCTGGTTCACCGGGTCCGGTGCCAGCGAGGGTTTTCCGGTGCCACCGGTCGGCTGCCCGACGAGGGCCCGCACCTTGGCGCTAACGGTTTCTGAGTCGGTCACGTAGCAAGCCCCTCTCCCAGGACACCTGGATCCGACAGATTGCAACGATCTGTCTCGCGAGTTGTGTGTACTCTGCGCCGTCGCGTGGTGTCAATACAACATCAAAGTGCGTAAAGAGCTCGGGAATTCGGTGATTGACGGCGCCCGCTGGGGCGAGTACACCAAGTGATCAGATGACCGGAGGAAGCACATGGCCGATTCGCCCGCTCTCGTTCAGACCTATCAGCTCTACATCGACGGCGACTGGGTCGACCCGCAGGACGGTCGTTATGACGACATCTCCCCGTCCACCGAGGACGTGATCGCCACCGCGCCCGACGCCAGCGTCGCCCAGGTCGGTGACGCGATCGCCGCCGCGCGCCGCGCCTTCGACAGCGGACCCTGGCGCACCATGAGCGCCGAGCAGCGCGCCGCGTGCCTCAACCAGTTGGGCGAGGCGCTGAGCAAACACGCCGACGACTTCTTCGCGCTGTCCCAGTCGGAGTGGGGCTGCGTTTCCAACGAGCGCATCATGCAGATCGACGGCGCCGCGTTCATGTCCCTACACGCCGCGCAGCTGGCCACCCAACTGACCGACCAAGAGGTCACCGGCATGGGCGCCGGAACGACGTTATTGCGTCATGAGCCGCTGGGTGTCGTATCGGTGCTGACGCCGTGGAACTTCCCACACTGTCTCAACGTGATGAAGCTCAATCATGCTCTGGCAGCGGGCAACACCGTCGTGCTCAAGCCCTCGCCGCTGACGCCGTTGGCTGGGCTGGCGCTTGCACGGATCATCGCCGAACACACCGACATCCCGCCGGGCGTGGTCAACGTCGTCACGCCCTCCGGGGTCGAGGCGGCCAAGCTGCTGACCACCGATCCGCGGATCGACATGGTGAGCTTCACCGGCAGCTCGGCGGTCGGCCGCCAGGTCATGGCGGCCGCCGGGGACACGATGAAGCGGATCCTGCTCGAACTCGGCGGCAAGTCCGCCAGCATCGTCCTCGACGACGCGCAGGTCACCGACGAGATGCTGCAGCAGCTGCTGTTCGACTGCTGCTCGCTGCACGCCGGACAGGCCTGCATTCTGCACAGCCGGTTGCTGCTGCCCGATTCGCTGCACGACGACGTCGTCGACCGGCTCGCCGCGCTGGCCCGCGAGGTCAAGGTGGGCGATCCCACCGATCCCGAGGTGCAGATGGGTCCGCTGATCAGCGCGACGCAACGGGACCGCGTCGAGGCGCACGTCGCCGGTGCCATCGACGAAGGTGCGAAGCTGGTAACCGGCGGTGGCCGTCCGCCCGGCTTGGACATCGGCTTCTACTTCGAGCCGACGATTCTGTCCGACGTGGAGCCGAATTCGACTATCGCGCAAGAGGAAGTGTTCGGTCCGGTGCTGACGGTGCTGCGTTACCGCGACGACGACGATGCGGTCGCCATCGCGAACAACTCGCAGTACGGGCTCTCCGGGGCGGTGTGGGGCGGCGATGTCGACCGCGCCGTGGGCGTCGCGCGCCGAATCCGTACCGGACAGATTGCGGTCAACGGCTGCGGTCCGGGCGGCGCGCCGTTCGGTGGCTTCAAGCTCAGCGGGCTCGGGCGAGAGGGCGGGGGAATCGGCGGCTTACACCAGTACATGGAGCCGATGGCCATCGGCGTTCCCGCGTGACGGGTCGGCCGACGGCACGCCGGGGACCGGCGGGTCGTGACGCCCCTGCGCGAAGGCCGGCGGGCGCCCGCCCCGGTGCTTAACGCCTAACCGGCCTTTTGTAAACCGCTCGTAACATGCCAAGCTGCTCGACATGGTCATCGAGATCGCCCGCCCCAAACTCGAAGGAAACGTCGCCGTCGGCGAAGACCGCCAGATCGGCTTCGCCGAGTTCGGCGACCCGCAGGGACGCGCGATGTTCTGGCTGCACGGGACCCCGGGCGCCCGCCGGCAGATTCCCACCGAGGCCCGCCTTTACGCCCAGCACCACCGGATCCGGCTGATCGGGCTGGACCGCCCCGGCATCGGCTCGTCGACCCCCCACCGGTATCGGAACATCCGGGCGTTCGCCGACGACCTGCGCACCATCGCGGACACGCTCGGCATCGACAAGATGGCGGTCATCGGGTTGTCCGGCGGCGGTCCGTACGCGCTCGCGTCCGCCGCGGCCCTGTCGGATCGCGTGGTCACGGCCGGGATCCTCGGCGGCGTCGCGCCGTTCCTGGGCGACGAGGGCATCACCAGCGGCCTGATGAACCTGGGCAAGCGGGCCGCACCGCTGCTCAAGCTGGGCGGCGACCCGCTGCGGATCGGCGCGAGCCTGCTGGTCCGCTCGATCCGCCCGGTCGCGAACATCGCCCTGTATCTGTACGCCGCGATCTCGCCCGAAGGCGACCGGCGCCTGCTCACCCGTCCGGAGTTCGGCGCGATGTTCCTCGACGACCTGCTCAACGGCAGCCGCAAGCAGCTGGCGGCCCCGTTCAACGACATCATCCTGTTCACCCAGGACTGGGGATTCCGGCTCGACGAGGTCAAAGTCCCGGTGCGCTGGTGGCACGGCGACAGCGACCACATCGTGCCGTTCGCGCATGGTCAGCACGTGGTGTCCCTGCTGCCCGACTGCGAACTCATCGTGCTGCCCGGCGAAAGCCATCTCGGCGGGCTGGGCCGCGGCGAGGAGATCCTGTCCACCCTGACGAAGATCTGGGACGAGAAGGGCTGACCTGCCCGGCGCCGGGTAGCCTGCTGACGTGCTACTGGCGTCCCTCGATCCCTCGGCCCTGACCGCCACCGATATCGCCGACGCGGTGCGCATCGAGGGTGCGGTGCTCAGCCGCAGCGATCTCGTCGGCGCCGCCACCTCGGTGGCCGAACGGGTCGGCGGCGCGGGCCGCGTCGCCATCCTGGCCGCGCCGACCGCCGCGACGGTGCTGGCGGTCACCGGCTGCCTGATCGCCGGGGTGCCCTTCGTGCCGGTGCCCGCCGACGTCGGCGCGGCAGAGCGCCGGCACATGCTCACCGACTCCGGGGTGCAGGCCTGGCTGGGGCCGGTGCCGGACGAGTCCGAGGGGCTGCCGCACATCCCGGTGCGCCTGCACGCCCGCTCCTGGCACCGCTACTCCGAGCCGTCGCCCGACGCCACCGCGATGATCATCTACACCTCGGGGACGACCGGGCTGCCCAAGGGTGTGGTGCTGAGCCGGCGGGCGATCGCGGCCGACCTCGACGCCCTGGCGCAGGCCTGGCAGTGGACCGCCGACGACGTCCTGGTGCACGGCTTGCCGCTGTTTCACGTGCACGGCCTGGTGCTGGGGCTGCTCGGATCGCTGCGGATCGGGAATCGCTTCATCCACACCGGCAAGCCGACACCGCAGGGCTACGCGCAGGCCGCTACCGAGCACGGCGGCACGCTGTTTTTCGGGGTGCCCACCGTGTGGTCGCGGGTGGGCGCCGACGAGACGGCCGCCCGGGCGCTGCGCCCGGCGCGGCTACTGGTCTCGGGAAGCGCGCCCCTGCCGGTTCCGGTGTTCGACCGGTTGGCCGGGCTCACCGGTCATCAGCCCATCGAACGCTACGGCGCCTCGGAATCGCTGATCACGCTGTCCACCCGCGCCGACGGCGAGCGGCGCCCGGGCTGGGTGGGGCTGCCGCTGTCCGGTGTGCGGACCCGGGTGGTCGACGACGAGGGCGCGCTGGTGCCGCACGACGGGGAGACCGTCGGCAAGCTGCACGTGCGCGGGCCGATGATGTTCGACGGCTACCTCAACCAGCCGGACGCCACCGCCGAGGCGTTCGACGCCGACGGCTGGTATCGCACCGGCGACGTCGCGGTGATCGACGCCGAGGGGATGCACCGCATCGTCGGGCGCGAGTCGGTAGACCTGATCAAATCCGGCGGCTACCGCATCGGCGCGGGCGAGATCGAGACGGTGCTGCTCGGGCATCCGGGTGTCGCCGAGGCGGCGGTCGTCGGGATGCCCGACGCGGATCTCGGTCAGCGCATCGTCGCGTTCGTCGTCGGGTCTGCCCCGGGCGATGAACTGATCGACTATGTCGCGCAAGAGCTTTCGGTGCACAAACGCCCGCGTGAGGTCCGCATCGTGGACGCGCTGCCGCGCAACGCCATGGGCAAGGTCCTCAAAAAGCGGCTGCTGACCGACGGCTGAGCGGCCGCTCAGCCGGCTGGGCGCCCGGTCCGCCGGGCACAAAGACACGCAGCAAGTTGCCAGCTTCAGCGCCGAGCGTCGTCGCGAAGCGTCACCTACCGTCGTATCCGTGTATCGATGCAACCGGACAATGCGCGGCCACCGTGGGTGAGCCCACCCGGTCCGTGGTCCCCGCCGCCGCGCCTACCACCATGCGCCGGATCGCGGCCGCCTGCCTGGTGGGCTCGGCGATCGAGTTCTACGACTTTCTGATCTACGGCACCGCGGCGGCACTGGTGTTTCCCACGGTGTTCTTCCCGGGCCTGGGCTCGACGGTGGCCACCATCGCCTCGATGGCGACGTTCGCGACGGCGTTCCTGTCTCGCCCGCTGGGTGCGGCCGTCTTCGGATACTTCGGCGACCGGCTGGGCCGGAAGAAGACGTTGGTGGCCACCCTGCTGATCATGGGCGCCTCGACCGTCAGCGTGGGCCTGGTGCCCAGCACGGCGTCGATCGGGATCGCCGCGCCCCTGATCCTCGTCGTCCTGCGGCTGTTCCAGGGGTTCGCCGTCGGCGGCGAATGGGCCGGGTCCGTCCTGCTCAGCGCCGAATACGCGCCCGCCGGCAAGCGCGGCTGGTACGGCATGTTCACCTCGCTCGGCGGTGGGACGGCGGGAATACTGGCCAGCCTGACGTTCCTGGCCGTCAGCCTCACCATGGGCGAGAGCAGCCCCGCCTTCATGCAGTGGGGATGGCGGGTGCCGTTCCTGATCAGCAGCGCGCTGATCGGCATCGCCCTCTATGTGCGGCTCAACATCGACGAAACCCCGCTGTTCGTGGAGGAGAAGGCCCGCAACCTGGTGCCCAAAGCGCCGCTGGCCGAGCTGATTCGGTTGCAGCGGCGTGAGATCGTGCTCGTCGCCGGCAGCTTCCTGGGCGGCATGGGGTTGGTCTACCTGGGCAACACCTTCCTGGTCATGTACGCCCACTCGCAGTTGGGCTACTCGCGCAGCTTCATCTGGGGCGTCGGCGCGCTGGCCGGGCTGACGAGCATCGCGTTCGTGTCGTTCGGGGCATGGCTGTCCGATCGAGTCGGGCGCCGCCGGGTGATGCTGTGTGGCTTGGCGGCGTGTCTGCCGTGGTCGTTCGTGGTGATCCCGCTGATGGACACCGGCAATCCCGTCATGTACGCGGTCGCGGTGCTGGGCATGTTCGCCTGCGCGGCGGTGGCCAACGGCCCCACCGGCGCCTTCGTTCCCGAACTGTTCGCCACGCGCTACCGGTACAGCGGCGCGGCCGTGGCGATGAACCTGGCCGGCCTCCTCGGCGCCGCCGTGCCGCCGCTGCTGGCGGGCAGCCTGCTGGCCACCTACGGCAGCTGGGCGATCGGGCTCATGATGGCGACCCTCGTCGTGGCCAGTTTCGTGTCCGTCTACCTGCTGCCCGAAACCAAGGGGACTACGCTTCGCGCCCCGACCGTCGAGAAGGTCCCCGTCGATCTGTAGGGGCCGCGCGTCAGTTGGCGTGCAAGTCCTCGTTGAGGGCGATGCCCTGGCCGCCGCGGGCCACCACTTCGACCGCCCCGCTCACCGAATTGCGGCGGAACAACAGGTTGTTGCCGCCGGAGAACTCCAGGGCCTTCGTTGTTTTGCCTTCGGGCGTAACGACTTTGGTGCCCGCGGTGACATACAGGCCCGCCTCGACGACGCAGTCGTCGCCCAGCGAGATGCCCAGGCCCGCGTTGGCGCCCAGCAGGCATCGCTTGCCGATCGAAATCACCTCGGTGCCACCGCCGGAGAGCGTGCCCATGATCGAGGCCCCGCCCCCGATGTCGGAGCCGTCGCCCACCACCACGCCCGCGGAGATGCGTCCCTCCACCATCGAGGCCCCCAGCGTGCCGGCGTTGTAGTTGACGAAGCCCTCGTGCATCACCGTGGTGCCCGGCGCCAGATGGGCGCCGAGGCGCACCCGGTCGGCGTCGGCGATGCGCACCCCGGCCGGCAGCACGTAGTCGACCATCCGCGGGAACTTGTCGACGCCGTAGACCGTCACCGGTCCGTGGCGGCGTAGCCGGGCCCGGACCGCCTCGAATCCCTCGACGGCGCACGGCCCGCGATTAGTCCACACCACATTGGTCAATACCCCGAAGAAGCCGCCGGCGTTCAGTCCGTGCGGCGCCACCAGCCGGTGCGAGAGCAGATGCAATCGCAGGTAGGCGTCGTAGGCGTCGGCGGCCACGTCGTCCAGCGAGCCGATGACCGTGCGTACGGCAACGGTCTCGGTGCCGCGGTCGTCGTCGCGTCCGATCAGCGCGGTCAGCTCCGGGGGAATGTCGGACAGCGCCAGCCGCGACGTCGCGCTGGTGCCCGAATCGGTCAGTTCCGGTGCGGGAAACCACGTGTCGAGGATCGATCCGTCGGCGGCCAGCGTTGCCAGGCCTATCCCTTCGGCGCCTGCTGCTCTTGTCACGGCGGTCAGGTTACTTCGTGGGCCGCGCCCCGATCCGCCCGCCCCGCGGGGCGCCCGCCGCCGCGACGGCTTCCGGTATTGAAAGTCCCACCCGGGCAAGGCAATTAATAACCGTCGGTGCAACGCGGGCGTTCGCGGCGGTCAGCCCCGCCGGTCCCCGCAGGTCAGCGGCGTGAATTTCGCCGTTTCGGGTACGTAGCTTCCGGGGTCCGCGGGTCGATTCCCGGCCTTGTCGCGGGGCTTGTTGTCGCCGGTCCATAGCGGCCGCCTGATTGCCGGAGGAGAAAAACATGTCCTTTGTCACCACACGGCCCGAGGCGCTGCTCGCCGCGGCGAGCACCCTCGAAGGGCTCGGCTCGTCGATGGCCGCCCAGGATGCCGCGGCTGCGGCGCCTACCACCAGCATCGCTCCCGCGGCCGCCGACGAAGTGTCCGCGTTGCAGGCCGCGCAATTCTCGGCCTACGGCGCCTGGTACCAGCAAGTCAGCGCCCAGGCCAGGGCGATTCACCAGACGCTGGTCAACAACCTGGACAGCAACGCCGACTCCTATGGGACGACGGAATCCGCCAACCAGGTCAGCACCAGCGCCGCGGCGCTGCAGCAGTTTGCACCGGCCGCCGCGGCCGCCGACCCGCCGCCCGGGGACGCCGCCCTCGGCACCGAGATCGAATGGGGTCAAAACGTCGGCGCCGCCGCATCCGACTTCATCACCTTGGGCGAGGGACAATTCGCGCCCGTCCCCGGCGCGTCCGGGATCCCGAACTTGACCGGCGACGTCGGCACGGCAACCGCGGCGAGCGCGCCCGCCCCCGCCGGTCCCACGGGCATGGCTGCGGCGCCGGTGCTGGCGAGCGCCGGCCAAGGGCCCTCGATCGGCGCCTTATCGGTGCCACCCAGTTGGGCGGCAACCGGTGTCCCGGTGGCCAATCCGACCGCGGCGACGCTGACCGGCGCGGGTTTCACCAGCGCCGCGCCCCAGAGCACGTCAGTGACCACCGTTCCGGGCGGCGTGCCGTCGATGGCCACCTCCGGGCGCGGGGGCTACGGCCTGGGCGCCCCCCGCTACGGCGTCAAGCCCACCGTGCTGCCCACGCCGACCGTCTAGCACCCACCTAACTGAGAACAGGAGCACCGCAATGACTTTCGATTTCGGGGCACTCCCCCCAGAGGTCAACTCCCTGCGCATGTACACCGGCGCTGGGGCCGGGCCGATGATGGCCGCCGCGGCGGCGTTCAGCAGCCTCGCCGACGAACTGAGCACGACCGCCGCGGCCAGCCAGGCGGCGATCGCCAATCTCACCGGCGACGAGTGGATGGGCCCGTCGTCGATCGCAATGGTCACCGCCGCCCAGCCGTATGTGCAGTGGATGCACGCCACCGCCGGCCAGCTGCAGCAGGCCGCGGCCCAGGCCATGGCATCGGCGGCCGCCTACGAGGCGGCGTTCGCGATGACCGTGCCGCCGCCGCTGGTCGCCGCCAACCGGGCACAGCTGGCGGCCCTGGTCGCGACCAACGTCCTGGGGCAGAACACCGCGGCCATCGCGGCCACCGAGGCGCAGTACGGCGAGATGTGGGCCCAGGACGCCGCCGCGATGTATGCCTACGCCGCGTCGTCCGCCGCCGCGGCCCGGCTGAGCCCGTTGACCGAGCCGGCACCCACGAACAGCCCGGGCGGCCTGGGCGTGCAGACCGCGGCCACGGCCGCGCAGACGAGCGGGTTGCGCGGGGTCGTCTCCAACGTGCCCGACGCGGTGCAGTCGTTCGCCGCGCCGGCCGCATTGCCGGGCGCGGGCGCGGCCGGGAGCGCGCTGGACAGCGTGCTCGGCGACCCGGTCGTGTCCAACGTCGGCAACGCGGGTTTCGACGTGGTGTCCTGGAACGTGTTCAACACCATCGTGTCCAACATCCTCTACAACCACACCCTCGACGCGGCGGCGTCCGGCAGCGTGGCCGGCAGTGTGGGCGGTGCGGTCGGCAGCGGCGCCTTGGTGAGTGCGGCGGCCCCGGCCGGTGCTGCGGGCGTGGGTGCCGCACCGGTGCTGGCCAGCATGGGCGCGGCGAACCCGGTCGGCGGATTGTCGACCCCCGCCGCGTGGTCGGCGGCCACGCCACGAATCCCGGCCGAGACCGTCGCGGGCACGGGCTGGACCGCACCGGCCGAAGAGGCGCACACGGCGTGGGCGTCCGGCATGCCTGCCGTCGCCTCGGCGGGGCGGGGCGGTTACGGGATGGGGCCGCGCTACGGCGTCAAACCCAAGGTGATGCCCACGCGGTTGCTCGTCTAGCGCACGCGGTGTTCGGCGCCGTTCGCCATGAGCGGCGACGGATTATCGTTAGACCGTGCTGGACTTACGCGGAGACCCGGTCGCGCTGACCGCGGCGCTGGTCGACATCCCCAGCGAATCGCGGGACGAAGCCCGGCTGGCCGACGAGGTCGAGGCCGCGCTGCGAGCCCAGACGTCCGGGTTCGAGATCGTCCGCAACGGCAACGCCGTGCTGGCCCGCACCCACCATCAGCGGCCGTCGCGGGTACTGCTGGCCGGGCACCTCGACACCGTGCCGGTGGCCGCGAACCTGCCCAGCCGCCGGGAGGGCGGCGACCTGTACGGCTGCGGCACGGCGGACATGAAGTCCGGCGACGCGGTCTTCCTGCATCTCGCCGCCACCGTGGCCGACCCGGTGCACGATCTCACCCTGGTGATGTACGACTGCGAGGAAATCGAGGCCGCCGCAAACGGATTGGGCCGCATCGAACGCGAGCTGCCGGATTGGCTGTCCGCCGATGTGGCCATCCTGGGCGAGCCCACCGGCGGTTTCATCGAAGCCGGCTGCCAGGGCACCCTGCGCGTGGTGGTCAGCGCCACCGGAACCCGCGCCCATTCGGCGCGATCCTGGTTGGGAGACAACGCGATTCACAAGCTGGGCGCCGTGCTGGAACGGCTGGCCGCATACCAGGCCCGCAGCGTCGACATCGACGGCTGCGTCTACCGCGAGGGCCTGTCGGCCGTCCGCATCGACGGTGGTGTGGCGGGCAACGTCATCCCCGACGCGGCCGCGGTGACCGTCAATTTCCGGTTCGCCCCGGACCGGTCGCTGCCCGACGCACTGCAACACGTGCACGACGTGCTCGCCGGGCTGGACGTGCACATCGAACAGACCGACGCGGCGGCCGGCGCGCTGCCCGGGCTGTCCCAACCCGCCGCCAAGGCGTTGGTCGAGGCGGCCGGCGGCAACGTCCGGGCCAAGTACGGCTGGACCGACGTGGCGCGGTTCGCCGCACTGGGCATACCGGCGGTCAACTTCGGGCCCGGCGATCCCAACCTGGCGCACAAGCGTGACGAGCGGGTCGCGGTCGCCGACATCACCGCCGCGGTCGACGTGCTGCGCGCCTACCTGAGCGGCTAGGCGTTCCCGCCCCCGCATCGCTGCGCCTGCGCGGCGGCGTCGGCGGCGGCCGCGTGCATGCCGATCGACGTCAACTCGTCCGACACCGCCCGCAGCCCCCCGCCATCGCCGGCGGCCAGCGCGCGGGCGTGTGCCAGTGCCAGTCTGCCTGCGACACAGTCGATCTCGCCGCAGAGCCGGCCCAGGGGGTCGGCGGCCCGGACGTCGCCCAGCCGCACGGCCTCGTGCCAGACCCGCAACGCCACCCCCCGCTGCCCACCGCGTTCGGCCATCCGGGCGGCGTCGCGCGCGGCGGCCACCGCGCCGTGGGCGTCCCGCACCAGGGCCAGCCGCCACGCCCGCGCCACGCCGAGCTCGGGCGCGAACAACGCGGATTTGGTGCCGTGCCGGGATTCGGCCCTGCTCAACGCTTTCGCCGCCGCGGCGGTGTCGCCCTGCTGGGCCAGCGCGGTGGCCAGCAGCGTCAGCGAAAACGGCCCCCACGAATAACCGGTGCGCTCCAGGGTGGCGGCAGCCGGAGTCAATAACGCTGCTGCGGAGGCGAATTCGCCACCGGCCAGCAGCACATGCGCCAGCAGCACCTCGCCGATCGCGCGGCCCGGCTGTTGCAGCTCGGCGAAGTCGGTGAACTGCTGTGCGAGCAGGCGGGCCTGGTCGGGCCGGCCGGCCATCAGCAGCGCGGTGGTCTGTCCCAGCCCGATCGTGAAGCGCAGCAGCCCAGGGTGTTCGGCACCCAGCGCGCGCTGCGCCAGGGGCTCGACGTCGTCGAACCGGCCCTCACGCGCCGCGCACAACGCGGCCGCGCTGGCCGCCCAGGCCACCGCCTGGTCATCGGCCGACGGCGATGCGAGGACGTCGCCGGCCACCTTCACGGCGTGACCGACATTGCCGGCGTTCATCGCGAACGTCGCGCTGAGCGCGTCCAGGGTGGTGCGCGGGCCGGTATCGGTGACCCGATTGCGCACCGTCCGCAGGAACGCGGTGGCGCGCTCGGGTTCGCTCAGCATCCAGAACTGGTTCGCCGCCCGCAGCAGCGCCCAATCCATCAGCGCCGCTTCGGTCAGTGCGCTGGAGTCGACGTCGGCCAGCACCGAATCGGCCTCGCGACCACGGCCCTGCCATGCCAGGGCGTGGGCCAGCGCGAGCCGCGCCGCCAACCCGCCGGACCGCTGCAGGGCCGACCGGGCCAGTCGCTCGCCCAGCGCCAGGTCGCCCAGCCGCAGCGCCTGCTGTGCGGCGGCGGCGACGTCGGCGACCCGCGGGGGAGTGGCACTGTCCAGCGCCAGCGACACCAGCCGCAACCGGTCGCTGAGGTGCTCCGACGGCCGCTGGGACAGCAGCTCGACCACGTCGGTGCGTCGCTGTCGCGCGTCGTCGGGATCGAGCAGCGCCCGCGTCCGCTCGGCGAACAGCGGGTGGGCGGTGTAGACGACCGGGTCGTCGGAGGAGCCGCCGCGCTCGCGGGTCTCCGCCGCGCCCCACGCCACCGCGTCGGCCACCGCGCCGTCACCGGCGAGCTCGGTCAGATTGGTGACCGAGAGCGGCTCGGCGACGGCGAGGTACTCCAGCACCGACCGCGCCGCGGCGGGCAGCTCGGCGAGGAAGGTATCGATCTGCGCCGGGGCGCTCGCCCCGCCCGGCGGCTCGATGTCGAGCCGGGTGAGCAGGTCGTCACCCCACAGCGCCGCGATCGCCTCGGGAGCGGAGTCGGCGCGGGCGGTGACGATGAGCCGTCCGGCGCCGTCGCGCGCCAGCTGGTAGACCAGGGTGGCCGACAGCACGTCCAGGTGTTGGGCGTCGTCGACGACGAGCAGCAGGTCGTCACCGCCCAGCGATGCCCGGGCGGCCCGCAGCAGCGCGGCGGGCTTGCCGAGGTCGGTGATCTCCACCAGGTGGCTGAACGCCCCGAACGGGACCGCGCGTTCGGTGGGGGTGCCGGTGACCCAGCGGATGAGCGTGCTGGGATTGCGCTCGGCAAAACGCTCGGCGGCCACCCGGGCGAGGGTGGATTTGCCGACGCCGTCGGGCCCCACCACCACCGCTCCGC
>NZ_LZLU01000004.1:0-28217 GCF_001673415.1 Mycobacterium sp. 1165196.3
ACCGCCGACGAGCACAGGATCGCGATGTGGGGGACGCCGCGTCCGCTCAGCCTGACCAACCGCGTCGGCGCCTCGCCCCGCTCGGCGAGCACGAACAACATGCGCGACGCGGTGTAGAGACCGGAGTTCAGGCAGGACAGCACCGCGGTCAGCACCACCGCGTTCATCACCTGATCGGCGCCGCCCAGCCCCATGTGTTTGAGCGCGGCCACGTACGGCGAGGCGCCGACGCGGTTGGTCAGGCTGAGCGGACGCGGCGTCCCCCACATCGCGATCCTGTGCTCGTCGGCGGTCGGATTCGGATGCGTGATCATGGCGCGGGTCGCGCCCAACACGGTGTTTTTGTTCCTGCTCAACTCGTCGGGCGCCATCATCTTGTTCGTCTACTGGCTGATCGCGTGCTCGCAGATCATCCTGCGCCGCCGCACACCCGCCGAGAAGCTGACGGTGAAAATGTGGTGCTACCCGGTCCTGTCAATTCTCACGCTGGCCGCAATCACCGCCGTGCTGGTGCAAATGGCGTTCGACCGCACGGCGCGCAGCCAGCTCTGGCTGAGCCTGCTGTCCTGGGCGGTGGTGATCGGGCTGTATTTCCTCGCCCGCTCCCGCGGCCGCATCCGGGTGTCTTCGGGGGAGTAGGTCTTTCTCGAAAGCGCTAGCACATGCGCTATCGAAATCCGGAGTCACACAACGGCTGAGCTCGGGTCACTCCGCGTGCGCGCCGGTGTGGCTCCTCAGCAGACCGAGCCGCTGCAGATCGGTGACATATTTGTCGATCAACGCCTCGGTCACGTGCGGCACGTCGTTGTCGTTGCCGAGGCCCGCGGATTGCACTGCCGCACGGAACTTTTCGGCCGGCATGCCGGTGCCCTGTGTCGGCTTACCGGGCTTCGCGTAGGCGCTCATCAGCGGCAGCAGCGAGTTCTTGCGCTGGTTGTCGGGCAGCGCCTGCATCGCCTCGGTGAAGCGGGCCAGCCACTGCTGATAATCGTCGATGCGCTCGATCTGGTGTCCGTCGGCGATGAGCCAGTCGACGAAGGTGTCCAGGGAGATGCCGTCGTCGTGGGTGTTGAGCACGTTGTAGGTGTGGTAGCCCTGCCGCGCGCTTGCCCCGAGGGTGGTGATGGCCTCGGCGGTGAAATCGGCGGGCAGCCCGTCGTAGTGGGCGCGCTGCGGGTTGCCGGCCGCGTCGAGCTGATAGAACGAACGCGGCGCGATCCCGGTGGCCACCACGCTCAGGATCAGCCGGGTGAACATGTCGGGCACGTTGAGCTGACCCGCGAAGTCGCTGTGCGCCAGGATCATGTCGGACCGGAACACCGCCACAGCAACGCCGCATAGGTCGTGGGCCTCCCGCAGCAGCACCTCGCCCGCCCATTTACTGGTGGCGTAACCGCTGGCATACGACTCGTCGAGGGACCGCGAAGGGCTCGCCGAGCGCACGTCGACGTCCTCGCCGATGAAGCTGCCGTCGGGCAGTGTGGTCACCGCCACGGTGGAGATGTAGTTGATCGGCTTGAGCCGCTTGGTGATCGCGAGCTTGATGATCTCGGCGGTGCCCACCACGTTGGGGCCGAACAGCTGGCTGTAGGGCAGCACGTGGTTGACCAGGGCGGCCGAATGCACGACGAGGTCGACCGTCTCGGCCAGTCGCTCGTAGGTGGGTGTGTCCAGGCCGAGGTTGGGCGCCCCCACGTCGCCGACGAGCACCCGCAGGTGCCGGTCGGCCAATTGCCGGAAGCGGTCGGACAATTCGGCGTCACCGCTGTCGATCGCGGCCTCGATGCGCTGACGTCCGGCGGTCGGGTCGGCGCCGCGGGCCAGGCAGATCACCGTGCCGCCGCTCGGGGCCAGGCGCTCGAGCCAATCCAGGCACAAAAAGCGCCCCAGGTAGCCGTTGGCTCCGGTGAGAAGCACGGTGTTGATCTCGCCCGTCGCAGCCGGGAGCCCGGGAGCGGCGGCCAGCGTGTCGGCGTCGATGAAAGCGTCCAGCGTCAGGTCCTCGGCGCGCGCCTGGGTGGCGCCGCGCCCGTGCACCGACGCGAACGTCGGCCGCGTCGACGCCGACGTGCGTTCGCCGTCAACGAAATTCGCGACGGTGGTCAGGTTCGCGGTGGGGCTGACGATGGTCTGCACCGGCACATCGATGCTGAAGATCTCGGACAAGAGCGTGGCGAAGGAAAAGGCGGACAGCGAATCACCGCCGAGCTCAATGAACTTCGCGTCGGCGCGTAGCGCGGTGTCGGCCGGCAGGCCCAGGGTGGCCGCGGCCGCCCGCCGGACCGTATCGATGGTGGGCAGCTCGCGGCTGGCGGCGCGCAGTTTGCCGAGTTGGTTGCCGTGGCTGGCCTCGATGTCGTCGTACATCGCGTCGAGGCGTTCGCCGTAGCGCGCCTTGAGGGCCGGGCGCAGCAGCTTGCCCACCCCGGACAGCAGCCCGTTGTCCCGGGTGAAACGTTGTGGCTCCAACAGAAAGTCGCGCGGGATCTCATACGGGTGCAGGTGGGCGTCCGCGGCGATCCGTTGCAGCGAGTCGGCGATCAGGGCATGGGCGTCCCCGTCGCCGATCGCGTCGGTGTTCGGCACGATCACCGCGAGCAGGAACGGCTGCTCGCTGCTGCCGTAGAGGAAAATCTGCCGGATGTACGGGCTCGTCGAGAAGGTGGCCTCCAGCTGGGAGACTGCGACGAACTCGCCCTGCGAGAGCTTGATCACGTTGTTGCTGCGATCCAGATACACCAGGTGGTCGGGCCCCAGCTCGGCCATGATGTCGCCGGTCTTGTAGAACCCCTCGTCGTCGAAGATCTTCGCCGACAGCTCCGGGTGTTTGAAGTAGCCGGGAATCACGTTGGCGGCCTTCAGGCGTAGCTCGCCGCGCGGATACGGCTTGTCGGTGGTCAGGTAGCCCAGCTCGGGGACGTCGACCAGCTTGTAGTCGGTCACCGGTGGGCGCCGGATCCGGCCGCTGCGCATGATGCCGCCGCCGGTCTCGGTGGCCCCGTAGCCGTCGGCCACCGGGATGTCGAGCAACGATTCCATGAACGCATGCATCTGCTTGGACAGCGGGGCGCTGCCGCACATCGCCGAAATGACCCGCCCGCCGATGAAGTCTTGGCGCAGTTCGGCTTTCACCGCCTCGTCGAGCTGCTCGCCGGAAAGCTCACCGCCGGCGCGCTGGTCGAGCTCTTTGCGGTAACGCCGAAAGAACATGTCGCACACCCGCGGAACCAGGTTCAACGCCGTGGGCCGGACCAGGCCGATGTCGTCGAACAGGGTGGACATGTCGCTCTTGGCAGCGAAGTAGCCGATGCCCCCGGAGGACAGCGTGGCGATCAGCCACTCCAACCCGTACACGTGCGACAGCGGCATGTACTGCAGGTGGATCGCCGGGATCAGCCTGCCGATGTCCACCGATGGACTGTGCGGTCGCTGCCAGGTCCGGGTCATCATGTCGGCGGTGTACATGGCGCCCTTCGGCGCGCCGGTGCTCCCCGAGGTGTAAATGAGTGTGGCCAAAGGGTTTTCGCCATCGGCGGGGACGAACGCCGGAGGTGGTGGGAGCCGGCGGCCCGCGTCGAGTTCAGTGGACAGCGACACCACCTCGGCGCGGTGCCCGGCGTCGCGCAACCGCGCGCGGGCGTGGTCGTAGTGGCCGCGCTGTTCGTCGTCCTCGCTGGTGTAGTCGAACACCACCAGACGCTCGAGGAAGGGCGCGTCGACGACGACGTCGACCGCGGTGCCCAGGGATTCGACGCTCACCGCGAGGATGCGGGGTTGCGTCTCGGCGACGATCGGGCCGAGCTGGGCCGCCGTGGAACTGGTCTGCAGCGGCACGAACACCGCGCCCAACCGAATGCACGCCAGGTAATGCACGACGTAGTCGATGCTGGTGAAACCCAGGACCGCGACGAAATCGCCCGGCGCGAAACCGCCGGCCAGGCCGGCCTGCCACGCCGCGGCCAGCGCCGCGACCCGTTCCCCGAGCTCGCGGTAGGTGATGGTGTCGAATCCGGACAGCAGGGTGGTCGCCGCGCGGCCGGTCCCCGGATCGCGGACCACCTCGCAGCAGCGCTGCCCCAGCGCCGGCCGGTCGGCATAGCCGCGCAGATAGGTCTCGACCACCTCGGCCAGCCGCAATCCCGGGTGATGCGCGGCGTCGGTCACCTCCGGTGATGACGCGGCGGCCCGAAACTGCGGGTCGTTGGCGTACAGCTGCTCGACGCGCTCGGTCAGTCGCTGGTCGCGGCCCGGGTCGGTGACGGTCTCGGTCATCGGCGGCTTCCTCTCATCCCGGCGTCTGCCGCAGCCGTATACCCGTCCTGGCTGTGCCCAGTCAGTGCCATTGCCGTTCGATCGACTTGATCAGCGCGGTCAGCGTCGCGTTCACCGGCGCGGCAACGCCCACCCGAGCGCCCTGGCGTGGCACCGCGCCGTTGATGACGTCGATCTCGCTGACCCGGCGCGCCTCGTGGTCCAGCAGCGCCGACGGTTTGGCGTCGGGCATTTGCGCGCCGAAGGCGCGAACGTGTTCGACCGCGTCGGTGACGGCGACGGCGATGCCCGACGCCCGCGCGACGGTCCATGCCTCGGTGGCGGCCGCCTGGCTGACCGGCGCCATGTCGGGGTCGTCCATCACCTGCCCGACGGTCATGCCGGTGAGCGCGCACGGGGCGCTGTAGGCGGCGTTGCAGATCAGCTTCTCCCACTGCATGGCGGCGATGTCGGTGACCGCGGCCGCGTCGAATCCGGCCTCGGTCCAGGCCCGCGCGATAGTTTCGACGGTCGCGTGCGGCAGCGACGAGTACGCCCCGAACCGCATCGCCTTCATGGCGTTGTGGCGGACGTGGCCGGGGGCCACGGTCGCCGCGCCGAATCCGCTGGCGATGCCGACGGCGACCCGCTGGTCGCCGACGATGCCGGCCACAATCTCCGCCGAGCCCAGCCCGTTCTGGATGGTCAGCACCGGTGTGCCCGCACGCAGCATCGGAAGTGCTTGCTGCGCACCGGTTCTCACGTCGGCGGCCTTCACGGCGAGCACGATCAGATCCATCGCCTCGTCCGGCGCGGTGGTGCTGGCCCGCAGCGGCACCACCCGGTCGTAGCCGGGGCCGGTGACCCGCAGGCCGTGCCGGGCGATCCGATCGACGCTGGGCTGGTGGCGGTCGATGGCCAACACGTCGTTGCCCGCCGCGGCCAGTCTGGCCGCATAGATGGAACCCATGGCGCCGCAGCCGATTACCGCGATCTTCATCCGCACTCTCCGTCTCAGGTGGTCAGCTCGGCGATCAATTCGGCCACGCCGGTCTTCTGCTCGAGGCCGAACCCCGCGGCGTCGCTCGGCGAGATCCGGCCCGCCGTCAGCGCGCAGGCATCGGGGTAGCCGCCGAACGGCGCGAACACGCCGGGGTAGGCCTCGCAGCCGCCCAGGCCCAGCCCGGCGGCGATGTGCAGGTTGATCAGGTGACCGCCGTGCGGGAACGCGAAGGCGCGATCGAAGCCGTGGGCCGCCGCGATGTCGAGCATCCGGAGGTATTCGGTCAGTCCGTAGCTCAGTCCCGGATCCATTTGGAAGACATCGTGATCGGGCCGCATCCCGCCGTAGCGCACCAGGTTGGTCACGTCCGGCACCGAGAAGAGGTTCTCGCCGGTGGCCACCGCGCCGTCGTAGCATTCGGTCACCGCCCGGTTCAGCGCGTAATCCAGGGGATCGCCCGGCTCTTCGTACCAGCGCAGGCCGTAGGGGCCGAGCGCGGCCGCCCACCGGGTTGCCTCGTCGCGGTCGAACCGGCCGTTCGCGTCCACCGCGACCCGTCCGGCGTCGCCGACGATGCCGATGACGGCCTCGATGCGCGCCAGGTCCTCCGCCAGCGGGGCGCCGCCGATCTTCATCTTGACCGCCTCATAGCCCGCGTCGAGATAGCCGCGCATTTCGCGGCGCAGCTGTTCGACACCGCCGTGGGCGTAGTAGTAGCCGCCGGCGGCGTACACCGGCACCGACGGCGCGGGCGTTCGTCCGGCGCGGCGGGCGATGGTCACGCAGGCCGGCTCGTCGCGCAGCTTGGCGTTCAGGTCCCAGCAGGCCAGTTCCAGCGCGGCCGCGGCCGCGGCCCGGTCCCCGTGACCGCCCGGCTTCTCGTCGGCGAGCGCACACGCCAGGACCGCGGCGGGATCCAGCCATCCGGACCCGTCCAGCAGCTCGTCGGGGGAGGCCGCCAGCACCCGCGGGATCATCCGGTCGCGCAGGATCCCGCCCTGGGCGAACCGCCCGATCGAGTCGAAGGCCACGCCCACCACCGGCCGCCCGTGGCGGACCGCATCGGTGATCACCGCGACCAGGGAGACCGTGTGGCGGGAGAAGTCGACCACCGCGTTGGCGGGGCCGCCGCGCCGACCGCCGTCCAGGCCGACGGACCGTTCGACGATCGCCGTGATCCGCATCACCTGGTGGTCAAGCAGCCCGCGGCAGTCGCATACCGCTATCCAACTCGGGGCGCCGGGCCAGGACAACCCACCCGTCGACGCGGAGGGGGTCTACTGTCATCTGATGGGAGAGGCAGCGGGTAACGAGGCCGCCCGGCGCGCCGAGGAGCTGCTGCGCAGGGGGGAGGAGTTGTCCGCGGGCAAGGCCATCACCGAGGACGACGTGCGGCGAGCCGCCGAGCACGCGCAGCGCTCCCACGAGCGCGACCAGACGGCACACCGGCGCGGTGTGCAGCGTCACTACCAGGCCGGTGTCGCGCACGAGCGCGCCGCCGAAGTCGAAGAGCGCGCGGTCGCCGAGCGGCTCGGCGATGTCGAGGCGCACCGGCGTGCGGCGGAAAAAGAACACGAGGCCGCGCGCCGCAACTTCATCGCGGCGCAGGAAGCCGGCGAGCAGGACGCCGATTAACCCGGCCACCGGGGACCGCGCCGTCCTCCCATAGCACGTTCTGCTACACCCTGTAGTGGATTGTCGCGCGCGGGCTGGGACACTGGTCGTCATGGGAAGCAGTGACCAGGCGACCGCGCACGCCACCGGGGCCCGCCGGGCTACGGCGGCGTCGGAACGGTTGTTCGAGGATGCCTGCGCCGTCATTCCCGGCGGGGTGAACTCGCCGGTCCGCGCGTTCACCGCCGTGGGCGGGACGCCGCCGTTCATCACCGAGGCGCGCGGCTGCCTGCTGACCGACGCCGACGGCAACCGTTACGTGGACCTGGTCTGCTCGTGGGGGCCGATGATCCTGGGACACGCCCACCCGGCCGTCGTCGACGCCGTCGCCAAGGCGGCCGCGTCGGGCCTGTCGTTCGGGGCGCCCACCCCGGCCGAGAGTGAGCTGGCCGCCGAGATGATCGCGCGGGTGGCACCGGTCGAACGGATCCGGCTGGTCAACTCCGGCACCGAGGCCACCATGAGCGCGGTGCGGTTGGCCCGCGGCTTCACCGGCCGGGCCAAGGTGGTCAAGTTCTCCGGCTGCTACCACGGCCACGTCGACGCGTTGCTGGCCGACGCGGGCTCCGGGGTGGCGACGCTGGGCCTGCCGTCCTCGCCCGGAGTCACCGGTGCGACGGCGGCCGACACGATCGTGTTGCCCTACAACGACATCGACGCCGTGCGGCAGACCTTCGCCCGCTTCGGCGACCAGATCGCGGCGGTGATCACCGAGGCCAGCCCCGGCAACATGGGCGTGGTCCCGCCCGCGCCCGGCTACAACGCGGCGCTGCGCGCGATCACCGCCGAGCACGGCGCGCTGCTGATCGTCGACGAGGTGATGACCGGCTTCCGGGTCAGCCGAAGTGGTTGGTATGGAATCGATCCCGTCGACGCCGACCTGTTCACCTTCGGCAAGGTGATGAGCGGCGGGCTGCCGGCCGCCGCGTTCGGCGGGCGCGCCGAGGTGATGGAGCGCCTCGCCCCGCTGGGCCCGGTCTATCAGGCCGGCACGCTCTCGGGTAACCCGGTGGCGATGGCCGCCGGGCTGGCCACCCTGCGCAACGCCGACGCCGCCTCCTACGCGACGCTGGATGCCAACGCCGACCGCCTGGCCGGGCTGTTCTCCGATGCGCTCACGAATGCTGGTGTGGCACACCAGATTCCGCGTGCCGGCAACATGCTCAGCGTGTTCTTCTCCGAGACGCCGGTGACGGACTTCGCGTCCGCACGGGCCACCCAGACGTGGCGCTATCCGCCGTTCTTCCACGCGCTGCTCGACGCGGGCGTATACCCGCCGTGCAGCGCCTTCGAGGCCTGGTTCGTCTCGACCGCGCTGGACGACGCCGCGTTCGACCGCATCGCACACGCCCTGCCCGCCGCGGCCAGGGCCGCCGCGCAAGCCGAGGAGGGCAAGTCCTGATGGCCGAGCAGACCCGGGTGCACGTCGTGCGGCACGGTGAGGTGTACAACCCGAGCGGCATCCTCTATGGCCGCCTACCCGGATTCCGCCTCTCCGACAACGGCCGCGCGCAGGCGGCCGCGGTGGCCGATGCGCTGGCGCACCGCGACATCGTCGCGGTGATCGCCTCTCCGCTGCAACGGGCCCAGGAGACCGCCGCGCCCATCGCCGCCAAGCACGGGCTGGCCGTGGACACCGACCCGGATTTGATCGAATCGGCGAACTTCTTCGAAGGCCGCCGCGTCAGCCCCGGCGACGGCGCCTGGCGCGACCCGCGGGTCTGGTGGCAGCTGCGCAACCCGTTCCGCCCGTCCTGGGGTGAGCCGTACGCCGAGATCGCGGCCCGGATGCAGACGGCGGTGGACAAGGCCCGCGCCCGCGGGGCCGGCCACGAGGTGGTGTGCGTCAGCCACCAACTCCCGGTGTGGACGCTGCGGCTGCACGTGACCGGCCAGCGGCTGTGGCACGACCCGCGGCGGCGGCAGTGCGGGCTCGCGTCGGTGACCACCCTGGTCTACGACGGCGACCGGCTGGTCGACCTCGAGTACAGCGAACCGGCGGCGTCTTGATCGCGCGACGTTTCGTGATCGCCGGGGTGTTGCTGACGGGCCTGCTTGGCTGCTCCTCGGGGCACGACGCCGTCGCGCAGGGCGGCACCTTCGAATTCGTCTCGCCCGGCGGCAAGACCGACATCTACTACGACCCGCCGTCGCGCCGCGGGCGCCCCGGACCGCTGTCCGGGCCCGATCTGGCCGATCCCGCGCACACGCTGTCGCTGGACGACCCGATCTTCGCGGGCCGGGTCGTGGCGATCAACATCTGGGGGCAATGGTGCGGGCCGTGCCGCGCCGAGGTCACCCAGCTGCAGCAGGTGTATGACGCCACCCGCGGCGCCGGGGTGTCTTTTCTCGGCATCGACGTCCGGGACAACAACCGGCAGGCCGCGCTGGACTTCGTCAACGACCGGCAGGTGACGTTCCCGTCCATCTACGACCCGGCGATGCGCACCCTGATCGCGTTCGGCGGCAGATACCCCACCACCGTGATCCCGTCCACGCTGGTGTTGGACCGCCAGCACCGCGTCGCGGCGGTCTTCCTGCGCGAACTGCTGGCGACCGACCTGCGGCCGGTGGTGCAGCGGCTGGCCGGCGAGGATGCGCCCACCACGGCCAAGGCGGGGCCGGCGCAGCGATGACCGGACTCACCCAGATCGCCGCCGCCGGACCGCTTCTGGTGGCCCTCGGTGTGTGCCTGCTGGCCGGGCTGGTGTCCTTCGCCTCGCCGTGCGTGGTGCCGCTGGTGCCGGGCTATCTGTCCTACCTGGCCGCGGTCGTCGGCGTCGATGAACAGCCGCCCGCAGGAGCCGTCAAAGCGCCGCCGGGCGCCCGGTGGCGGGTCGCGGGGTCGGCGGCGTTGTTCGTCGCCGGGTTCACCACGGTGTTCGTGCTCGGCACCGTCGCCGTCCTCGGCATGACGACCACGCTGATCACCAACCAACTGGTGCTGCAGCGGGCCGGGGGAGTGCTGACCATCGTCATGGGCCTGGTGTTCGTGGGCCTCATCCCGGCCTTGCAACGCCAGGCCCGGTTCAGCCCGCGGCAGCTGACGACGGTTGCCGGCGCGCCGCTGCTGGGCGCGGTGTTCGCGTTGGGCTGGACGCCCTGCCTCGGCCCGACGCTGGCCGGCGTGATCACCGTGGCCTCGGCCACCGACGGCGCCAGCGTGGCGCGCGGAATCGTGTTGGTGATCGCCTACTGCCTGGGGCTGGGCATCCCGTTCGTGCTGCTGGCATTCGGCTCGGCGGGCGCGGTCGGCGGGCTGAGCTGGCTGCGCCGGCACACCCGGGCCATCCAGATCTTGGGCGGTGTCCTGCTGATCGCCGTCGGCGCGCTGCTGGTGACCGGGGTGTGGAACGACTTCGTCTCCTGGCTGCGCGACGCGTTCGTCTCCGACGTCAGGTTGCCGATTTGAGACGCCTCCTGGCCTGGGGCCGTAACACCTGGCGCGCGCTGACCTCGATGGGCACCGCGCTGGTGCTGTTGTTCCTGCTCGCCCTCGGCGCGATCCCGGGGGCACTGCTGCCCCAGCGCAACCTCAACGCCGGCAAGGTCGACGACTACCTCAAGGCGCACCCGGTGATCGGCCCGTGGCTGGATCGGTTGCAGGCCTTCAACGTCTTCTCCAGCTTCTGGTTCACCGCCATCTACGTGCTGCTGTTCGTGTCCTTGGTCGGCTGCCTCACCCCGCGGATGATCGAGCACGTCCGCAGCCTGCGGTCCACCCCGGTGGCCGCCCCGCGCAACCTGTCCCGGCTGCCCAAGTACTCGCACCGGCAGATCCAGGCCGGCGCCGACGAGCTGAACGCCCTGGCCAACACCCTGGCCGGGCGGCTGCGCGGCTGGCGCACCGCCATCCGGCACCGCGAGGCCGGCGACGCGGCCGCCCCGGACGCCGTCTTAGAAACAGTGGAAGTGTCCGCCGAAAGGGGCTACCTGCGCGAGTTCGGCAACATCGTCTTCCACTTCTCGTTGCTGGGGCTGCTGGTCGCGGTGGCCGTCGGCAAGCTGTTCGGCTACGAGGGCAACGTCATCGTCATCGCCGACGGCGGACCCGGCTTCTGCTCGGCCTCGCCGGCCGCGTTCGACTCGTTCCGGGCCGGCAACACCGTCGATGGCACCTCGCTGCACCCGCTGTGCATCCGGGTCGACGACTTCACGGCGCACTACCTGCCCTCGGGGCAGGCCACCTCGTTCGCCGCGCACATCGACTACCAGTCCGGCGACGACCTGAGCACCAACCGCTGGCGCCCTTACCAGCTGGAGGTCAACCACCCGCTGCGGCTCGGCGGAGACCGGGTGTACCTGCAGGGGCACGGCTACGCGCCCACCTTCAGCGTCACCTTCCCGGACGGGCAGATCCGCTCGGCGACCGTGCAGTGGCGGCCTGACAACCCGCAGACCCTGCTCTCGTCGGGCGTGGTGCGCATCGACCCGCCCGCCGGCAGCTATCCCAACGCCGCCGAACGCCGCAACCACGAGATCGCCATCCAGGGTCTGCTGGCGCCGACCGAGCAGCTGGACGGCACGCTGCTGTCGTCGCGCTTCCCGGCCCTGGACGCCCCGGCGGTGGCCGTCGACATCTACCGCGGCGATACCGGGCTGGACACCGGGCGGCCCCAGTCGCTGTTCACCCTGGACCCCCGCCTGATCGAGCAGCACCGGTTGACCAAGGAGAAGCGGGTCAATCTGCGTGCGGGACAGTCGGTGCGGATCGATCAGGGGCCGGCGGCGGGCACGGTGATCCGCTTCGACGGTGCCGTGCCGTTCGTCAATCTGCAGGTCTCGCACGACCCGGGCCAGACCTGGGTGCTCGTCTTCGCCATCACGATGATGGGCGGACTGGTGGTGTCGCTGCTGGTGCGCCGCCGCCGGGTGTGGGTCCGTCTGACGCCCGACGCCGGCGGGTCGCCCGGTACGGTGAACGTCGAACTGGGTGGCCTGGCGCGCACCGACAACTCCGGTTGGGGCGACGAGTTCGAGCGACTGTCCGATCGGCTATTCCCCGCAAGCGGGTGGTACCCCCGCACCGGGCCGGAAGCCCCCGACGCCGCAAGCGCCGCGACGCCCACCGCGTCCGGCGGCGACGCGACACCCGCAGCGTCCAAAAGGAGTTCTGAGGTGGACGTCAAATGAATACGGTGCACGTCAACATCGAGCTGGCGCGCTACTCCGACTGGGCGTTCACGTCCGCGGTGGTGGCTTTGGTGATCGCCCTGCTGTTGCTGGCCTTCGAGCTGGCCTATGTCGGGGCCCGAGCCGGCGGGCGCCGCGCCGATCAGCGCGCCCGGGTGCTGGCCGGCGCCGTCAGCGCCGACTCCGCCGCCCCCGGGGTGGTCGAAGAGGCGATCCAGCGCCCGATCGACGAGCGCGTCGGTCGGGCCGGGCTGGCCGTGGTGTACCTGGGCATCGGGCTGCTGCTGGCCTGCCTGGTGCTGCGTGGCCTGGCCACCCTGCGGGTGCCGTGGGGCAACATGTACGAGTTCATCAACCTGACCTGCCTGTGCGGGTTGATCGCCGGGGCGGTCGTGCTGCGCCGCCCGCAATACCGCCCGCTGTGGGTCTTCCTGCTGCTGCCGGTGCTGATCCTGCTGACGGTGTCGGGTCGCTGGCTCTACACCAACGCCGCGCCGGTGATGCCCGCGCTGCAGTCCTACTGGCTGCCCATCCACGTGTCGGTGGTCAGCCTGGGGTCGGGGGTGTTTTTGGTGGCCGGCATCGCCAGCATCCTGTTCCTGCTGCGCACGTCGCCGCTGGCGGACCCCGACCGCGGCACGCACAGCGCGCTGAGCCGGCTGGTGCAGCGGTTCCCGGACGCCCAGACGCTGGACCGCATCGCCTATCGGACGACGATTTTCGCTTTTCCGGTGTTCGGCTTCGGCGTCATCTTCGGGGCCATCTGGGCCGAAGAAGCCTGGGGCCGATATTGGGGCTGGGATCCCAAGGAGACGGTGTCCTTCGTCGCCTGGGTGATTTACGCCGCCTACCTGCACGCCAGGTCGACCGCGGGATGGCGGGACAGGAAAGCCGCCTGGATCAATGTGGCGGGGTTCGTGGCCATGGTCTTCAATCTGTTCTTCGTTAACCTGGTCACTGTCGGCCTGCATTCTTATGCGGGCGTCGGGTGACGGTGTAGAACCGGCCCGAATAGGAAAAAACGGGAAAAACGCACAACAAGGGGGAGTGCAGTGACCGAGCATCCAACGGCGGGCGTGGGGTCGCCCGAACAACCGACCACGCAGCTACCCCCACAGGCACCGTCGACGGCAGGCCAGCAGGAGACCGCCCAACCGCAGGCCGAGTCCGGGGGTGACGCCCCCACCCGCGCCTTCGCCGGATTCCGCACCGAACGCCGCGTCCCCGGCCCCGAACGTCAGCCCGCCGCGCCGCCCACGGCGCCCCGGCTGGGCGGGATGCCGCCCTGGGACTCCACGCCGGTGACCGGCATCCCGCGCGTCGACCCCACGGCGTACGGCGCCTACTACACCGGCCCGGACGCGCCGCCCACCCAGATTCAGGGGGCGCCGCAGCGCCCGGAGCACCTGCCGCACACGCCGTACCCGGAACTGTCCACCGGCATGCTGCTGCGCCCGGTCGCCCCGCCGCCGTCCGACGGGTGGCGGCTGCTGCTGTTCAAGCTGTCCGGGGGGCTAATCAACCTGGGTGAGAGCCCCCGGGCCACCCGGTACAACAACCTGGTCGCGCAGGTGAACCGGCCCCTGCGGGGCTCCTACCGGGTGGCCTTCCTGTCGCTGAAGGGCGGCGTCGGCAAGACCACGATCGCCGCGACGCTGGGTGCCACCTTCGCCTCCATCCGGGGCGACCGGGTGGTGGCGGTGGACGCCAACCCCGACCGCGGGACGCTGAGCCAGAAGATCCCGCTGGAGACGGCCGCGACAGTGCGTCAGCTGCTGCACGACGCCGGAACCATCGAGCGCTACAGCGACGTGCGCCGCTACACCTCCAAGGGGCCGAGCGGCCTGGAGGTGCTGGCGTCCGAGACCGACCCCGCCGTCTCGGAGGCGTTCAGCGCGCAGGACTACGAGCGGATCCTGGACATCCTGGAACGGTTCTACGGCCTGGTGCTGACCGACTGCGGACCCGGGCTGCTGCACTCGGTGATGAGCTCGGTGCTGCAGAAGGCGGACGCGCTCATCGTGGTCAGCTCGGCGTCCATCGACGGCGCCCGCAGCGCGTCGGCGACGCTGGACTGGCTGGACGCCCACGGCCACGAGAACCTGGTCCGCAATTCCATCGCCGTCATCAACGGGGTGAAGCCGCGCCCGGGCAAGGTCGACATGAACAAGGTGATCGGCCACTTCTCCCGGCGCTGCCGCGCGGTTCAGCTGGTGCCGTTCGACCCGCACCTCGAAGAGGGGGCCGAGATCGAACTGGACCGGCTCCGGCGCGGGACGCGCGAGGCGCTCACCGAGTTGGCGGCCATCGTCGCCGACGGGTTCCCCGGCGACCAGCACAACCCGGGAGTGCTGGGTTAACCGGGTTCAGCGCGGATTGTCGCCGTGACCCAACCGCCGCAGGAAATCCGGATCGTCGTCGGGCCCGATGACGCGCGTCTTCGGCCGGTGGGCCTGCGATCGCGCCGCACGCCAGCCGACGTAGATCAGCGTCCCCAAAATCACGACGAGCAGCAGGTAGAGCACTCAACACCTCCTTCGGGCGAATATACCCGCGCCGTAGGCTCGGCTTGTGTCACAAGAAGCTAGCGACGACAGCACCGGGACCGCGCCGGACCCCGCCGCGAACGAGGGCGCGGCGCCGCCCGCCGGAAACGGCGTTGCCGGACCCGTGTTGGCGTACATGGCGGCGCGGGTGCTGCTGGCGGCCGCGCTCGCCGGCGTCATCTATGGGGTGGCCCGCGTGGCGGGCATCAGCCAGTTCCCGATCGTGGTGGCCGTGCTGTTCGCCCTGATCATCGCGATGCCGTTGGGCATCTGGGTGTTCGCCCCGCTGCGCCGGCGCGCCACCGCCGCGCTCGCGATCGCCGGGGAACGACGCCGCCGCGAGCGAGACCTGCTGCAGGCCCGGCTGCACGGGGACGCCCCGCTCGGGGGCGCCGGCGACGGGGCCGGCGACCAAGAATCAGGGCGCGGCTAGCCGTTCGGCAGCCGCACCACCTGCGCGGCGTAGCTCAGGCCGGCGCCGTAGCCGAGCAGCAGGGCCAGATCGCCGGCCTTGGCCGCCCCGGTGCTCAGCAGTTCGGCCATCGCCAGCGGAATGGACGCCGCCGAGGTGTTTCCGGTGTGCTCGATGTCGTTGGCCACCACCGCATCCGGGCGCAGCTCCAGGCTCTTGGCCAGCACCTCGTTGATCCGGCTGTTGGCCTGATGCGGCAGGAAGACGTCGATCTCGTCGGGCCGCACCCCCGCCGCGTCCATGGCCTGGCGACCGACCTTGCCCATCTCGAACGCCGCCCACCGGAACACCGCGCTGCCTTCCAGCCGCAGGTACGGGCGCTCGCCGGTGCGGTTGTCCAGGAAGTCGATCCATTCGATGTCCTGGCGGATGGCGGTGGCCTGCGCACCGTCGCTGCCCCAGATGGTGGGCCCGATGCCCTGGTCGGGCGTCTCGCCCACCACCACTCCGGCCGCGCCGTCGGCGAAGATGAAGCAGTTGCTGCGGTCCGTCATGTCCACCGTCGGGGACAGCTTCTCCGAGCCGAGCACCAGCACCTTGGCGGCCGTCCCGCCGCGCACCATGTCGGCGGCCACCCCGAGCGCGTAGCCGAAGCCCGCGCACCCCGCCGAGACGTCGAACGCCGGCACGCCGCCCGCACCCAGCGCGGTCGCGACCGCCGGCGCGCACGCGGGGGTCTGGGTGAAATGGGTGCTGGTGGCGACGATGACGCAATCGATGTCGACCGGCTCGAGGGACGCCTTGGCGATGGCTTCCTGTCCGGCGGCGGTCGCCATGGACGTGACGGACTCGTCGCGCCGGGCGAAGCGGCGGGTCTTGATTCCGGTTCGGGTGAAGATCCACTCGTCGGAGGAGTCGATGTTCTCGCACAGCTCGTCGTTGGTGACCACCCGCTCGGGGCGGTATGACCCCACACTGAGCAAGCCGATGTTCGTGGGCCCGCTGGTCGCGGCAATCCTGTTCATTGCGGTCCTCCGCTGTCGCCGAGCAGACGCAAAGGTACCCCAGAAGCGCCGCGCTCGGAGGTCTTTGCATGCACTGTGGGTCGCCCTTACGTAGTCGTTAGGTAGTCACCGTCAGCGCCGTCGCGACCGCGACCGCCCACACCACCATCGCCAGCCCGGTGTCGCGCAGCACCGGGATCAGCTCGGGGCCGCCGCGGCCCGAGCGCACCGGGGCCGCCGCGCGCAGCGCCAGCGGGGTGGCCACCAATCCGACGGCGCACCACGGTGTCGCCAGCATGAGCACCAGGGTCAACACCCCCGCGGTCCCCAGCAGCGCCTGGTACAGGATCCGGGTGCGCGCATCGCCCAGCCGCACCGCCAAGGTGACCTTGCCCGCGCGGGCATCGGTCGGGATGTCCCGCAGGTTGTTGGCCACCAGCACCGACGAGGACAACGCCCCGACCGACACCGCCAGCACCAGGCCCACCCAGTCCACCCGCAGCGCCTGGGTGAACTGGGTGCCCAGCACGGCGACGAGCCCGAAGAACAGGAACACGGCGACCTCGCCGAGACCGGCGTAGCCGTAGGGTTTCGACCCGCCGGTGTACAACCACGCCCCGGCGATGCAGGCCGCGCCGACCGCGATCAGCCACGGCGCGCTGTACAGCGCGAGCGCGAGCCCGGCCAGCGCGCCGACGGTCAGGCTGGCGACCGCGGCGGACAGCACCGCGCGCGGCGCCGCCAGCCGCGAGCCGACCAGGCGCACCGGGCCGGCCCGGTCGTCGTCGGTGCCGCGGATGCCGTCCGAGTAGTCGTTGGCGTAGTTGACGCCGATGGTCAGCGCGAGCGCGACGGCCAGCGCCAGCAGCGCCTTCCACCACACCGCCGATCCCAGCCATCCCGCCGCCCCGGTGCCCGCGACCACCGGTGCCACCGCGTTGGGCAGCGTCCGCGGCCGCGCGCCCGAAATCCACTGCCCAAAATTGGCCACACGAACATCCTGCCAGGACGCGGGCCCGCGGTCGGCGGGCCGCACCGGCGATCGCCCGAGGCGTCATGCACCACAATGGTCGGATGCTCGGAGTCATCGGTGGCAGCGGCTTCTACACCTTCTTCGGATCCGACGCCCGCGACGTCACCGTCGACACTCCCTACGGTTCGCCGAGCGCGCCGGTCACCGTCGGCGCCGTGGGTGACCACGAGGTGGCCTTCTTGCCCCGCCACGGCGCCAAGCACGAGTTCTCCGCGCACACCGTGCCGTATCGCGCCAACATGTGGGCGCTGCGCAAGCTCGGCGTGCGGCGGGTGCTCGCGCCGTGCGCGGTCGGCAGCCTCAAACCCGAACTCGGCCCCGGCACCGTCGTGGTGCCCGACCAACTCGTCGACCGCACCCGGGGCCGCGCCGACACCTATTTCGACTCCGGCGGCATCCACGTCGACTTCGCCGACCCGTACTGCCCGGCGCTGCGCGACGCGGTGACCGGCCTGCCCGACGTGCCGCGCGTCGTTGATGGCGGCACCATGGTGGTGATCCAGGGTCCGCGCTTTTCCACCCGCGCCGAAAGCCGCTGGTTCGCCTCGGCCGGTTTCTCGCTGGTCAACATGACCGGCTACCCGGAGGCGGTGCTGGCCCGTGAGCTCGAAATGTGCTATGCGGCAATCGCTTTGGTGACCGACCTGGATGCCGGCGTGAGCGCCGGCGAGGGTGTGAAGGCGGTCGACGTGTTCGCCCAGTTCGAGAAGAACGTCGAACTGTTCAAGACGCTGGTGCGCCGGGCCATCGCCCGCATCGCCGCCGACCGCAGCTGCACGCACTGCCTGCCGCACGCCGGCGTCACCCTGCCCATCGAGCTGCCGTGAGGGTGCTGCTGACCGGGGCGGCCGGCTTCATCGGTGCGCGGGTCGACGCCGCCCTGCGGGCGGCGGGACACGATGTCGTCGCCCTGGACGCGTTGCTGCCCGCCGCGCACGGCCCGAATGCGGTGCTGCCGCCCGGATGTCAGCGCGTCGACATGCGCGACGCCGACGCGCTGGCCCCCCTGCTGGCGGGCGTGGACGTGGTGTGTCACCAGGCGGCGATGGTGGGCGCGGGCGTGGACGCCGCCGACGCCCCCGCCTACGGCGGGCACAACGACCTGGCCACCTCGGTGCTGTTGGCGCAGATGTTCGCCGCCGGGGTCCGCCGCCTGGTGCTGGCCTCGTCGATGGTGGTGTACGGGCAGGGCAGCTATGACTGCGAGCGGCACGGGCCCGTGGATCCGCTGCCGCGGCGACGGGCCGACCTGGACGCCGGGGCATTCGAGCACCGCTGCCCGCTCGGCGGCGAGGAACTGCGCTGGCGCCTGGTCGACGAGGATGCCTGCCTGCGGCCGCGCAGCCTGTACGCCGCCAGCAAGACCGCCCAGGAGCATTACGCCCTGGCCTGGGCCGAGGCCACGGGCGGCTCGGTGGTGGCGCTGCGCTACCACAACGTCTACGGCCCCGGCATGCCGCGCGACACCCCCTACTCCGGGGTGGCGGCGATCTTCCGCTCGGCGCTGGAAAAGGGTGATCCGCCAAGGGTTTTCGAGGACGGCGGGCAGATGCGCGACTTCGTCCACGTCGACGACGTGGCCGCCGCCAACGTGGCGGCCACCCAGCCACGCGACGGTTTCACCGCGGTCAATGTGTGCTCGGGACAACCCATTTCGATTCTTCAGGTGGCCGGCGCGCTGTGCGACGCGCGCGGCGGCTCGCTGTCCCCGGTAATCACCGGGCAGTATCGCAGCGGCGACGTGCGCCACATCGTCGCCGACCCGTCCCGGGCCGCCGAGGTGCTGGGTTTCCGCGCGGCCGTCGCGCCGGGGGACGGGCTGCGCGAATTCGCCTTCGCCCCGCTTCGGTGAGCGCTAACCCTGCGGCGGGCGGTAGATCTGCGGCTTCTGCGCGGCGATCTGCCGCGTTCCGGTGTCGTCGCCGCGGAAGATGCGGGGCCCGCCCGCCAGCGGGGGTATCTCGGTGGTCGGCGGTTCGTGGTCCGCGCCGGGTCCGCCGCTGGGGATCTGGGTGGTCGCCGCGGCCGACGGGCCGGCGCCCTGCGCGACGGGGACCCGGGTGGTCGGCGCCGCCGCGTTGGGCGCGGCGGCGCGCCTGCGGGCGGCGCGGCGGGCCAGCCGCCGGCCGCTCAGCTGGCCGGTGACGATGGCCGCCGCCAGGATGCCCAGCGCCATGCCGCACAGCGTCACGTCGAAGGTGCTGGTGATCTGCTGGGCCAGGTTGTTGCCGTAGACCGGATGCAGCGCAGGCGAATTCGGTGAGTCCGCGAACCGCGGCGCCAGCTCGACGCCCACGATGACACGGGCGACGCTGAGCGCGGCGACCAGTCCGCACAGCGAGGTGACCATGCGCGCCGACAGGGTGGCCAGCCTGCGGCGCAGCCAGATCGTCAGCACCGCGGTCACCAGATCGAACGCGGCCAGCACGATGCTGTCGTACCGCGAGAACGGGTAGTTCAGGATCACGCCGACGACCAGGTCGGTGATCCGCATCGCCATCGACCCCACACACCAGATGGCGATGAGCAGCAAGCCATTTCGGGTCGTTTCCCGCCACGCGGATTCCTCCGTCGGCGAGGCGTTGCGGTGCCCGAACAGCGCCCGCGGCACGAACAGCGCCGCCCCGGCCGCCCACGCCAGGTAGCCCTCGAACCCGACTCCGGCGGTCGACGTGTTCTGCGCGATGCCGTGGAACGCGTCGAGGTCACGACCGGCGGGCAGGAACCACACCAGGATCCCGGCGGCCAGCGTCGAGGCGCCGAGCGCGATGGTGGTCAGCCGGCTCGCCCGGGTGCTGCGCAGCAGCCACCTGGAGGCGACCAGGACGGCGACCAGCGCCACCACGCCGTACACCACCGCGGTCACGATCACGGCGATGTTCTGCTTGCCGAATTCCTGCGCGCCGCCGGTGCTTTGCAGCGCGTACCGCACCCGCCAGTACAGGTTGAAACCAAAGCTGAGCACCGCCGCGAGCATGGACAGCGCGCCGATCACCCGCGCCGATCTGTGCCAGCCGGTGGACTCGTCGCCCGCCGGAACCGGTCCGGCGAGCGCGCCCGCCGGCACCGCCTGGGCGCTCAACAGCGCGCCGGCCACCCCGGCCCACGCCCCCGGACCGACGCCGCCCGGCACGTTGACCGTGCCGCCGAAACGGACGGTCTCGTAGGCGTCGAACACCACGAAGCCGAGCACCAGCAGCAGGTAGGGGACGTTGAGCGCCAGGCGAAGCCGGGCGGCCCGCGCCGGGTTGAACCGCGCGCCGGCCGAGCGCCAGGAACCGGCCAGGGCGACGGCGGCGACGGCCAGCACCGTCACCACGATCAACACCGCCGCCCACGTCGCGCTGCTGTCCGGGATGCCCAGGCCGAAGTAAAGGTTCCACGGCAGGAACAGCGCGAGGACCAGCAAAGCCACCGCGGCCAGGTCGCCGGCGACGTGCCGGTAGCGCTTCGGGTCCGCGGTCACCGGCCCGCTGCCGCCCGTGGCGTGTGGGCGGATGATCCGGGTGGCCGGCGCTTGCTGGGCCTGACCGCGGATCGGGCCGGTAGGGGTGTCGTCGCTGCTCTGGCTCACCATGCCCCCAGGGATTCAAGGACCGATATTCGTGGCGCGGTTTCGGGTGTTCGGCCGGGGCTCACCCCGCCGAGCCGAGTGCACTGCTCGCTTGCGAACATATTCTCCGTTCGGATGCCGTGGCAGTGGCTCAGACCGGCTGCCGGGGCGGAGACGATTCCGCGGCGAGGCGTCCTGTCGTTCGAAAAGCTGGTTACGCTGCGCTAGTAGACGAAGCTTGTCGCCTGAATTATCAACGGTATCGCAAGTGTAGTGATGCCGGGACATGCTGGTTGCGGGGTAGCCGGGGTGAAGGAGAAGCGGGATGGACGTCGTTCTGGGGGTCGCGGTCACCGGCCCCGTCGCCCGCTTGGCGCTCGTCGGGCCGGGCGCGCAGGGGGAGGTGATCGATCAATCCGTCGTCGACCTCGCTGACAACCCGATCGGGACGCTGACTGAGACCGTGGTCGGCACGAACCGGCTGCTGGCCGACGAGAACCACCGGCTGATCGGCACCCGGGTGTGCTGGCCGGACAACCCGGCCGCCGACCGGCTGCGGCGGGCGCTGGAGGATTCCGGCGTCCACAACGTGGCGGTGCTCTCGGAGTCGCAGGCGGTGGCCGCCCTGATGCGCGCGGCCGGCCGGCCGGGTGCGGCGCTGGTGATGGACGACGCGACGGCGACGCTGTCGATGGTCGGTTCCGGCGACGGCGACCCGGACGCGCCGCCGACGGTGCTGGCCACCCAGCAGCTGGCCGACGCTCCCGGCGGCGATGCGACGGCCGCCTTCCACACCATGATGGCGAACCTCGGCGGCCACCCGGACGCCCCGCAAGACGTGTACCTGCTCGGCGCCTCGCCGGAGCTGCACCGGGTCGCCGACGAGCTTCGCGACGGCTCGACCATGCGCGTGCAGGTCGCCGAGGACCCCACCTTTGCGCTGGCCCGCGGCGCGGCCATCGCCGCCGCTCCGGCGCTCGCGGCGGGGGCGCTCGCGGCGGGGGACGCGACGGCCCTGGCGCCGGCGGTCGGGCTCACCGGCGACGAGACGGCGATGGCCCCGGCGTTCGGGGATGCCACCGCGATGGCGCCCGCGGCCGGGCCCGTCGGGGACGAGACGGCCGTCGTGCCGGCAGCGGAGTTCGCCGATCCGAACGCCGAAGACCACCAGCTGGCCTATTCGATGGCCGATGACGGCGAGCAGTACCCGGGCGAATTCGACGAGTACGACCCCGAACTCGACGACTACGAGTACGGCGACATCGACGAGGCCGAGGCCAAGCTGTCGCGGCGGTCGTTGGTGATCGGCAACGCCGTCGTGGCGTTCGCGGTCGTCGGGCTGGCCTCGCTGGCCACCGCGATCGCGGTCGCCGTCGAGCCCACCGCCAGCCGCCAGCCGGTGGTGGGGGTCCAGAACGGCACGCCGGGCAAGTTCATGCCGATCCTGCCCAGTCAGCAGCAGGCGCCGCTGCCGCCACCCCCGGCCGATGCGCCCAACGCCGGATTCCAGGGCGGCATCGTCCCGGCCCCGAACAACCCGATTCCGCAACAGGTCGCGCCGCCGTCGGGAGGCGGCGTGCCGGCCGGTCCGGTTCCCGAGGCCCCGGTCAACCCCGGCGTCGTGCCCAATCCCGATCCCGGTTGGGCGCCGCGCCCCAATCCCATTGTGCCGGTTCCCATTCCGATTCCCATCCCGATTCCGGGGTGGGGTCCGAATTACCCGCCCTACAACCCGCCGTACAACCCTCCCTACACGCCGCCGACGACGACCTTCTCGCCTCCGACGACGACGTTTTCGCCGCCGACCACCACCTACGAGCCGCCGACGACGACGTATTCGCCTCCGACGACGACCTATTCGCCGCCGACCACCACGCACGAGCCGCCAACGACGACGTATTCGCCTCCGACGACGACGTATTCGCCGCCGAGCACCACGCACGCGCCACCGACGACGACGTATGCCCCGCCGAGCACCAAGGTGACCACCCAGGCGCCGGCCCCGACCCACACCCAGCAGACCGTGCCGCCGACGCATTCGCAGCCGGTGTTCCCGCAGGAGCCGCACCCCCACCGCGGGTTCTGAGCGTGCCCGACGCCGACGGGCTGGTCACGGTGGTGCTGCCCTGCCTCAACGAGGAGGAGTCGCTGCCGGCCGTGCTGGCCTCCCTCCCCACCGGTTACCGCGCGTTGGTGGTCGACAACAACAGCACCGACGACACCGCCGGGGTCGCGAGCCGGCACGGCGCCCACGTCGTCGCCGAACCGCGGGCCGGATACGGCTCGGCCGTGCACGCGGGCGTGCTGGCCGCGACTACCCCGATCGTGGCGGTCATCGACGCCGACGGCTCGATGGACGGCGGCGAGCTGCCCCGGCTGGTCGCCGAGCTGCAGCGCGGCGCCGACCTGGTGACCGGCCGGCGCCGCCCGGTGCCCGGACTGCACTGGCCGTGGGTGGCCCGGGTGGGCACGGTCGTCATGAGCTGGCGACTGCGCACTCGCCACGGCCTGCCCGTGCACGACATCGCGCCGATGCGGGTGGCCCGCCGCGATGCCCTGCTGCAGCTCGGCGTCGCCGACCGGCGATCCGGCTACCCACTGGAATTGCTGGTGCGCGCGGCGGCCGCCGGCTGGCGCGTCGTCGAACTCGACATCAGCTACGGCCCACGCACGGGCGGCAAGTCGAAGGTCAGCGGTTCGCTGCGGGGCAGCATCACCGCGATCCTCGACTTCTGGAAGGTGATTTCGTGAGCGTCCTGCCGGTGACCCTGCTGGTGGTCGCCAAGGCGCCCGAGCCGGGCCGGGCCAAGACGCGACTCGCGGCGACCGTCGGCGATCGGGTCGCCGCCGAAATCGCCGCCGCCGCGCTGCTGGACACGCTCGACGCCGTGGCCGCCGCGCCGGTGGCGGCCCGGGTGGTGGCGCTGACCGGGGACCTGGCCGGCGCCGCGAACGTCGCCGAGATCCGCCAGCGGCTGGCGTCGTTCACCGTGATCGCGCAGCGCGGTGAGGATTTCGCGGCCCGGCTCGCCAACGCGCACGCCGACGCGGCCGACGGGCTGCCGGTGCTGCAGATCGGGATGGACACCCCCCAGGTGAGCGCCGATCTGCTGGGCGGCTGCGCGCGCCGGCTGCTCGAGGCGCCGGCCGTGCTCGGGCCGGCCCGCGACGGCGGCTGGTGGGTGCTGGGGGTGGGGGAGCCGGCGATGGCGCAGTGCCTGCGCACGGTGCAGATGTCGGTGCCCGACACCGGTGAGCTGACGTTGAAGGCGTTGCGCGACAACGGCATCGACGTGGTGACGGTGCCGACGCTGGCCGACGTGGACGTCGTCGACGACGTCGCGGTGGTGCGCGAGGCCTGCGCACCCGGCAGCCGGTTCGCGCGCGTCACCCGCGCGGCCGGCCTCTAGCGGGCTACCAGTGCGTCAGGATGATCGTGTTGAGCGCCAGCGCTCCGATCGCGTTGAGCGCCAACCAGATCCGGTGTGATCGCACCGGCAGCAGGGCGGCCGACGCGGGCAGCCAGACGGTGAACGGCAGCCAGATGCGTTCCACCTCGGCCTTGCTGAGCATGCTCAGGTCGGCCAGGACGACGGCGGCCAGCACACCCAGCAGCAGCAGCTGAAAGCCACAGCGGCGGCGGATCGCGGCCCGGTCGAACACCCGGCTGATTCCGGCGACACCGCCCAGCCCGATCGCGCACACCACGCACGCCAGGTTGGCCCAGCTCCAATATTGGAACGGCCGGTCCTTGGCGATGCCCTGCCAATAGCGTTGCTGCACCAGCGTATAGCCGTCGAACCAGAAGAACCCCGCGACGGCGAACGCCACCGCCACCGCGATCGCGGCCAGCGCCGCCGGGCCCGAGGCCCGCAGGACCGCGCGCCAGTGCGCCCAGCGGCCACCCGGCTGGTGGGCCGAGGCCAGCACCGCCAATGCCGGCAGCCCCATCAGCATCAGGCCGTAGTTGCAGAACACGCCCCAGCCCAACAGCAGGCCCGCGCCCGCGGCCGTCAGCGCGGGGTAGCGGATCGGGCGGTGCACCGCCACGGCCAGCAGCGCGATACCCCACGCCGCCACCCCGGCGAAGTATCCGTCGGCGGAGACGGCCACCCAGATGGCCGCCGGCGTCAGGGCGACGAACGGGGCGGCGCGCCGCGCGGTGGGCTCGTCGGCCAGCGCGCGCACGGCGATCACCACCGCGGCCGCCGCGCTCGAGCCGGCCAGCAGGCACAGCAGCCCGGCCCAGGCGCCGCCGTGCAGGCCGAGCCGGTCCAGCCAGACGAACGTCAGCAGCGCGCCGGGCGGATGCCCCGACACGTGGGTGGTCCACGAGTTCGGCTGGTAGTCCACGATCCGGCTGGCGAACGTGCGCAGTGTGGCGGGAATGTCGGTGATGCCCGGCACCTGTGACAGGTATTCGTCCCGGGTGGTCAGTCGCCCGGCGAAGCCGCGCTGCCAGCCGTCGATCATCGCCAACGCGAACGCCCAGCCGCACGCGGTGGCCCAGCTGCCCAATGTCAGCGTCCGCCACGAAAGGCGTTGCGCCACAATGGGTCCCCAGGCCACGACGGCGATCGCGATGGCGATGGCCGGCGCGGTTCCCCAGCCGGCGTGGATCAGCCAGTCGCCGAAGATCGGCGCGGATCCGGCGTGGGTGGCGAACTTCTCGGCGCCGACATCCAGGCGGGGCCGCACCCCGAGGTTCAGCCGCGGCAACACGAACGCCGCCGCCACCAGGACCACCCCGACCGTGACCGCTACCGCTTCGCGCGCTGCCTCCCGTCGAGCGATCCTCACGGACGAACAGCCTATTGATCGCTCGGCGCGGCGAACCGGCGCACCAACGCCGCACGGTCGACCTTGCCGATGCCGCGGCGTGGCAGCGCGGCAACGACGTGCAACTCGCGCGGGGCGGCGGTGGCGTCCAGGGTGCGGGTCACCTGCGCGCGCAGCTCGTCCAGGCCCGGCGCGGCGGATCCGTCTCGCACCACGATCGCGGCGACCACCCGCTGCCCCAGCCGGTCGTCGGCCACGCCGAACACCGCGCAGTCGCTCACGGCCGGATGGGCACACAGTGCCGCCTCGACCGGCTGCGGCAGCACGGTCAGCCCGCCCGTGCTGATCGCGTCGTCTGCGCGGCCCAGCACGGTCAGCACGCCCGCAGCGCTGACGGCGCCGAGGTCATCGGTGCGAAACCAGCCCGGCTCGGCGAACGGATCCGGGTCGACCGGGTTGCGGTAGCCCTTGGCCAGGGTCGCGCCCCCGATGACGATGCGGCCGTCGACCGTGCGCAGCCGCACCCCGTCCAGCGGGACGCCGTCGTACACGCACCCGCCGGCGGTCTCGCTCATCCCGTAGGTGCGGACCACGGTGATGCCCGCCGCGGCCGCGGCGTCGAGGACGGGTCGCGGAGCGGGACCGCCGCCGAGCAGCACCGCGTCCAGCTCGGCGAGCGCGGCCGCGGCCGCCGGATCACCCAGCGCCTTGGCCAGCTGCGCGGCGACCAGCGACGTGTACCGCCGCCGCGAGCCCAATCTCCTTATCGCGCCAGGCAATTCGGTGACGTCGAACCCGGCCGACACATCCATCTCGACCGGTACCGCGCCGGCGAGCGCGCTGCGCACCAAGACCTGCACCCCGGCGATGTGGTGTGGCGGCAGGGCGAGCAGCCAGCTGCCCGGGCCGCCGAGGCGGTCGTGGGTGGCCGCGGCGCTGGCCGTCAGCGCGGCGGCGGTCAGCAAGGCGCCCTTGGGAACTCCGGTGGTACCCGACGTCGCCACGACCACGGCCACGTCGTCGTCGATGGATTCCCCGACGCGCAGGCCCGCCCGCAGCGCGGCCGACTCGCGATCGTCGGCCCCGGGCAGCGCGAGAAGTGCGGGGTCGCGCCCGTCGAGCACCCGTTCCAGGGCGGGCAATAGCGTCGAGGCTGCCGCGCCCGGCGGGACGTGCAGTGCGCGCAGTGCGACTATGCCGGGTCCCCGGCCTCGTCGGCTTCGTCGAACGGCCAGCCCTGGGCCGCCAGCCGGACCCGCACGCGCTCAACGTCATCCGGCGACGGCAGCTCGTCGGTGATCTGGGTGATCAGCACGCCGATGTCGACGTCGTCGAACTCACCGCGCCGAACCAGCTCGCAGGCCACGGCCTTGGCTTCGTCGTTGGACAACCGGCGGGCCAGCAGCGCGAGCACCGGGAAGGTGTCGGTCGCCGGAACGCCTTCGGGGTATCCCGCGCGCAGCCAGGACACGATGGAGTTGAGGAATCCGTTCACGCTGATACAGCTCCCCCCGGTGTCCGGTTCGGTAACTCGGTGGGCATTAACCGATGCTACTTGGGTTTCGCTCCGAGGAACGGATAGCCGGTGTGATGTGCGATGAAGTCACGGGCGATGTAGGCCAGCGCCAGCGCGATCACCGCGATCACCAGCGCGTAGATGGCCCACGCCACCCCCGTCAGCACCGGGTTGCGCTGCGTCGCGCTGCCGTTGCTGGCGCCGTCGACGTCACCGGCTCCGGCGGACTGCAGCCGGATCCCGAGGGCGAACAGCCCCGGCAGGGCGGCGCCCGCCAGCATGGCGAAGACGAGGATCTTCAAGCTGGCTTGGTAGTTGAACCAGTCGCTGATGTGACTCATGAAGCGCTCGCCTTAACCGTAGGGTCGTCGGAGTCGTGCCGGGGAGCGGTGCCGCCGAGCGTGGGTCCGGCGTCCGACGGCGGGTGCTGCTCGTCGGAGTCGAGCCCGCTGGTCAGGTCGCCCCGCCATTCGGCGTTGACGTTGTTGTGGTCGACCTTGACCTTGCGCGACCGGATGTAGATGGTGGCCGAGACGGCGACCAGCAGCGCGAAGCCGATGATCGCGCCGGGGTAGCCGCCGATCAGGTGCACGATCCAGTAGGTCAGGGCGCCGACCAGGCCGGCCAGCGGCAGCGTCACCAGCCAGGCGACGCCCATCCGGGCGGCGACGCCCCACCGGACCTCGCCGCCGGGCTTGCCCAGCCCGCTGCCCAGCACCGAACCGGTGCAGACCTGGGTGGTCGACAGCGCGTAGCCGAAGTGGGCGGAGAGCAAAATCACCGCGGCCGAAGAGGACTCGGCCGCCATGCCCTGCGGCGACTGGATCTCGACCAGGCCCTTGCCCAGGGTGCGGATGATGCGCCAGCCACCGAGGTAGGTGCCGGTCGCCATGGCCACCGCGCAGCTCACGATGACCCACAGCGGCGGCATCGACGCCGTCTTGCTGACCGAGCCGTAGGAGATCAGCGCCAGGAAGATGATGCCCATCGTCTTCTGGGCGTCGTTGGTGCCGTGGGCCAGCGAGACCAGCGACGCCGAGCCGATCTGACCGCGCCGGAAGCCCGCCTCGGTGCGGGCCTGCGGGACGCCCCGGGTGATCCGGTAGACCAGCCAGGTCGCGACCGCGCCGACCACGATGGCCAGGATCGCCGAGACGACGGCCGGGATGATCGCCTTGGAGATCACGCCCTTCCAGATCACGCCGTGCGCACCGACGGCGGCGATGGTGGCGCCGACGATGCCGCCGATCAGGGCATGTGACGAACTCGACGGGATACCGAGGAGCCAGGTCAGCAGGTTCCAGACGACGCCG
>NZ_LZLU01000005.1:0-12410 GCF_001673415.1 Mycobacterium sp. 1165196.3
TCGGGGTGTTCACCGGCTTCTCGATGGCCGGCTACGGCATGACCAAACACCATCTGACGCATCGGGAACCGGGCTGGCGCCGCCGGCTGGCGATCAACCTGTCCGCGGCGGTGCTGTCGACGATCGTGGTGGGCATCTTCGCGGTGGCGAAATTCACCGAGGGCGCCTGGCTGGTGGTCATCGTGTTCCCGCTGCTGGTGTTCATGCTGACCCGGCTCAACCGCGAATACCGGGCCGAGGCCGCCATTCTCGAGATGTTCCGCACCGATCGCCCGGAGCTGGTGAAGTACGCGCGGCACCGGGTGTTCGTGTTCGTCGACTCGGTCGATCTGGCGGTGATCGAGGCGCTGCGCTACGGCAGGGGGTTGCGGGCCGACGAACTGATCGCGGTGCATTTCATGGTCGACCCGGCCCACGCGGCGCTGCTGCGAAAGCGTTGGGACCATTTCGAACTCGACACCCCGCTGCGCATCGTGGACTGCCCGGACCGTCGGATCAGCCGGGCCGCGCAGCTGCTGGTCGCCAAGGCGCGTGACGAGAACGCGCGCACCAATGTGACGGTGCTGCTGCCGCGGCGAACCTTCGCCCGGCTGCTGGGCCGCGTGCTGCACGACCGCACCGCCGACAAGATCGCGCGAGCGGTCAGCCTGATTCCCGACGCCGCGGCGACGATCGTGCCCTACGACGTCGAATCGCGGATCAGGGAGGCCTACCCCGACACCTTGGAGCAGCGGATCGGACAGGGGATCGACAAGCTCGAGGCGTGGGTGTCCCAGGACGAAGACCGCAAGGTCGACGCCTACGAACACCCGCAGCGACCGCGATCGGTGGTCATGGTGGCCGGCCTGATCTCGGGGCAACGCGCCAGCGTCGAAGGCCGGGTCAGCGAGGTCGAAGACGTCACCACCCGAGGCCGCACCCACCGACAGATCGTCATCGGGGACAGCACCGGCGAAATGACCGTCACCTTCCGCCCGGGCCACGGCGGCGCCGACATCCAGCCCGGTTCCCGATGCGTCAGATGGTGTTTGGTCATGCCGTAGCCGGCCATCGAGAAGCCGGTGAACACCCCGATCGCATAGAACGGCACCAGGGCATTCACCGACCCGCCGGTGGCCACCAGCAACGCGACCGACAGCGCCGTCAGCGTGATGATCCCGTTCGAAAACACCAGGCGGTGACCACGTTTCGTGAGCTGCCTGGGCAGGAAGCGGTCGTCTGCGACGAAACTGGCCAGCGCCGGAAAGCCGTTGAAGCTGGTGTTGGCGCCGGTGAACAAGATGGCGGCCGTTGCCGCTTGGACCAGGACATAGAAGACGTCGCCGACAACGCCGTTGCCGAAGACGGCCCGGCCGATCTGCGACAGGACCGACGGGTACTCGGTCAGGTACGGCGTCGCGTGGGTGACGTGCGCCAGGTAGGCGACGCCGGCCAGCAGCAGGCCGAGGATGGTGGCCATCGCGGTCAGCACTCGGCGCGCGTTGCGCCCCTGGGGCTTTCGGAAGTACTCGACCGTATTGGAGATCGCCTCGACCCCGGTCAGCGACGAACCACCGTTGGCGAACGCACGCAGCAGCACCAAGATCGTGGCGCCCAGCACCAGCCCGTTGCCCTGGTGCACCGGGACGGTCCCGGCCATATGCGTGGGGTCGTAGATGGGCAGGTTTCCGATGACCGCGCGCACGACGCCGACCACGATGGTCAGGGCGACCATGACGACGAAGGAATACGTCGCCACCGCGAACGGCAATCCCGCCTCCTTGAGGCCGCGCAGGTTGGCGTAGCAGATGAGAAGCACCACGGCGACGGTGAGTTCGAGGCTGTAGGGGCCCAGCGCGGGAATCGCCGAGACCACCGCGACGGTCCCCGCGGCCGACTGCACGGCGACCGTGACCACGTAGTCGATCAGCAGCGCCGCGGCGGCGATCTGCGCGACCCGCGGTCCGAAATTGTCGCGCGCGACGATATACGAGCCGCCCGCCCGGGTGTAGGCCATGACCACCTGCCGATACGAGGCGGCCACCAGCACCAGGATCAGCAGGATCACGCCGGTGATGGGCAGCAACAGCAGGAAGGCGGCCAGCCCCGCATGCGGTAACAGCTCGATCAGGATCTGCTCGGGGCCATACGCCACCGAGGACACCGCGTCGGGCGAAAGAGCCCCCAGCGCAACCTGATTCGACAACTTCTCGGATGCGATGTCCTCGGTGATCAGCGGCTTGCCCAGGAACACCCGCTTGGCGATGTCCCCCAGCGACAGCGGGATGCGCAGCTTGCCGGTCGAACTGGTCACGAGCACCGTCCTTACCCGAGGTTGAGAACGTGGAACGCCTGAAGATGCATTGTGCACGCTCGCCGCTCTCCTGGGGCCCGGGCGGTGCGGAAACGCCGGGCCGGATCGCCCGCTAAGCGAGTCGTTGCACGGCGGCGGCGATCCGCTCGTCGGCGGCGGTCAGCGCCACCCGAACGTGCCGCGCACCGCGCGGGCCGTAGAAATCACCCGGGGCCACCAGGATGCCGCGCTGCGCCAGCCAGGCGACGCTGTCGTGGCATGGCTCGCCGCGGGTGGCCCACAGGTACAGGCCGGCTTCGGAATGGTCGACGGTGAAGCCGGCCGAGCGCAGGGCGGGCAGCAGGGCCGCGCGGCGGCGCTCATAGCGCTGCCGCTGTGCCAGTTCGTGGGCGTCGTCGTCGAGGGCCGCCACCATGGCCGCCTGCACCGGCGTGGGCACCATCATCCCGGCGTGCTTGCGCACGGCCAGCAGCTCGTCGACCAGCTCGGGGTCCCCGGCGACGAACCCGGCCCGGTAGCCCGCCAGCGACGAGCTCTTCGATAGGGAGTGGATCGCGAGCAGGCCGGTGTGGTCGCCGTCGCAGACCGAGGGGTGCAGGATCGACAGCGGCTGGTCGTCCCAGCCCAGCCCCAGATAGCACTCGTCGGAGGCCACCAGGCAGCCCCGGTCGCGGGCCCAGCCGACCACCTTGCGCAGGTGATCGACGCCCAGGACACGCCCGGTCGGGTTGCTCGGCGAGTTCAGGTAGTACAACGACGGCGATTGCGGACCCAGCTGGGTCAGCGAATCCGCGCGCAGCACCCGCGCCCCGGCCAGCCGGGCCCCGACGTCATAGGTCGGATACGCCAGCTCGGGCACCACGATGACGTCCGCGGGGCCCAGGCCCAGCAGCGTGGGCAGCCAGGCGATGAGCTCCTTGCTGCCGATCACCGGGAGCACCGCCGCCTCGCCCAGCCCGGTGATGCCGAACCGGCGGTCCAGCGCGGCGACCGCCGATGCGCGCAGCCGGGCGGTGCCGGCGGTGGCGGGATAGCCCGACGCCGACGCGGCGGCGGCCAGCGCCTCCTGGATCACCGGGGCAACGGGGTCGACCGGGGTGCCGACCGAGAGGTCGACGATGCCGTCCGGATGGGCGCCGGCCAGCGCCTTCGCGTCGGCCAGCGTGTCCCAGGGGAACTCGGGCAGGGCCGCCGACACCGCCGGCCGGCGCTTTTTGAGCTGGTGGGGCACCGGGCCGCTCAGTCGCCCTCGCCCTGCGGCGGCAGATCCTTGACCACTTGCGGGTCGTTCTCGGTCAAGCCGACCTTGGCCGCGCCGCCGGGCGATCCCAGCTCGGCGAAGAAGTCGGCGTTGATCTGCGTGTACTGGCTCCACTGGTCCGGCACATCGTCTTCGTAGTAGATCGCTTCGACGGGGCAGACCGGCTCGCACGCCCCGCAGTCGACGCATTCGTCGGGGTGGATGTAGAGCATCCGAGCGCCTTCATAGATGCAGTCGACGGGGCACTCCTCGATACAGGCTTTGTCCTTGATGTCGACACAGGGTTCGGCGATCGTGTACGTCACAGACGTCTCCTCCATGTACTAAGCCATCTGCTGGGCTCAACTGTGGGCTGGGCGTTCAGCTCGCACCGGCGCGCGTCCGACCGCATCCGGTGAAGCTTTCGGTTACTGATACTAGACGTTGCAGATACAGGTCAACCATTTGGCGCGCCTGTCGAAATACCGATTTAAGACCGACAGTCTCGGAGCCTGTGACCGGCCCCCGTTTCGCCGACGGCGAACACCGCTGGCAAGCCGCTGACCTGCGAAGAGTAACGCCCGGGCGGTGGTGTGCGATATCCGTTGTGTTGCAGGCACGCTCGCGGGGCCTGGTAATCTCAACCGAAGGACGGCAACCGCTGGGCAGATGTTCTCGCCGTAATAGCGGTGCATTAACTGGGGAAGGTGTCCACACATGAGGCTGTCGTTGAGCAAATTGGGCGTTGCGGTTGGCAGCGCGGCGGTGGCGTTGAGCGCCGCGGCCGGGATCGCGTCCGCGGATCCCACCGACGCGATCATCAACACCACCTGCAACTACGGGCAGGTCATCGCGGCGCTGAACGCGACCGACCCGGCAGCTGCCCAACAGCTGAACTCGTCGCCGGTGGCGCAGTCCTACATCCGCAACTTCCTGGCCTCGCCGCCGCCGAAGCGTCAGCAGATGGCCCAGCAGATCCAGGCCATGCCGTCGGCGCAGAAGTACTACGACGACATCAACCAGGTCGCGGTCACCTGTAACAACTACTGAGCCGATCGCTTCGCACGAAGCGGTTCAGTAGCCGCCGAGCAGGCGGCGCACGCGCCCCAGGGTTTCCGGCCCGACGCGGCTGCGAATGCGTGACGGATCGGCGGGCCGCCGGCCCCACAGCAGCAGCACCCGCGCGGCCGCGTCGGTCTCCAGGGTGGCCGGGCCTTCCGGCTCGGCGAGCCCGATGGTGATCTGATCCGGGTCCGCGGCCAGTACGACGTCGTCGGTGCCGTCGGCTCGCAACCGGGCGTCGATTCGCTCGCCGGGTTTCAGCTGCTTGGCCCCCTTCACCAGCAGCGGCCTGCCCACCGCGAGGACGCTGTGCGTGGTCATCCACGGCTCGGCCAGCCGGGCCTGGGCGGCCGGTTCGTCCCCGGTGATGTCCCAGCTGTGCAGGACCAACTCTTCGCGCATGTGCTCGGCGAACCAGGGCACCTTCATGGTGCGGCCGGTCCAGGCGACGTCGGTGTCGGCGGGCAGCGCCTCGGCCGCCACCGCGACCTCGGTGAGGGTGGCCATCCGGTCGGTCAGCGCGTCCCACAGGTCCGCGTCGTTCAGGGCGCGCAGGGGGCCTTCGCGTTCCTCGAAGCTGCGGGTTGCTACGGGCTGGCCGTCCAGGTGGGCGCCGAGCACCCGCGCGAGCTCTTCGGCGTTTCCGGCCTGGTGGACGACGATGTCGCGCACCGTCCAGGCCTCACACCAGGTGCCGGCGTCGGGTCCGTGCCGGCGCACCGCATCCGCGAACGGCCGCCACTCGGGGAATCGATCGTCATCAATCTGTCGCTTCACGACCCCCGGTATACCCGACGGCACCGACAAGAAGGCGAACTACGCGGCCAGCGTCGTGTAGTCGGTGGTGCGTTGCCGCGCCGGGCGGCCGATGCCCTCGGCGATCGCGACAAGCTCCGCCACCGTCTTGGCCGAGCCGTACTCCGAACCGGCCATCCGGGAGATGGTCTCCTCCATCAGCGTGCCGCCCAGATCGTTGGCGCCGCCGCGCAGCATCACCTGCGTGCGCTCCACGCCGAGCTTGACCCAGCTGGTCTGGATCTGGGAAATGCGGCCGTGCAACATGATTCGCGCCAGCGCGTGCACGGCGCGGTTGTCCCGATGGGTGGGTCCGGGACGCGACGCGCCGGCCAGGTACAGCGGTGAGCTCTGGTGCACGAACGGCAACGGCACGAACTCGGTGAAACCGCCGGTGCGGTCCTGGATGTCGCGCAGCACGTTGAGGTGGCCGACCCAGTGCCGCGGGCTGTCAACGTGGCCGTACATCATGGTCGACGACGACCGCAGCCCGACCTCGTGTGCGGTGGTCACGATTTCGATCCACAGCGACGTCGGCAGCTTGCCCTTGGTCAGCACCCAGCGCACCTCGTCGTCGAGGATCTCGGCGGCGGTGCCCGGAATGGTGTCCAGCCCGGCTTCGCGCAGGCTGATCAGCCACTCGCGAATGCTCAGCCCGCTCTTGGTGACCCCGTTGGCGATCTCCATCGGGGAAAACGCGTGCACGTGCATCGACGGCACCCGCGCCTTGACCGCGCGGACCAGGTCGGCGTAGCCCGTGACCGGCAGCTCGGGGTCGATGCCGCCCTGCATGCACACCTCGGTGGCGCCCTGCACGTGCGCCTCCCACGCGCGGTCGGCGACCTCCTCGGTGGACAGCGAGTATGCGTCGGCGTCGCCCTTGCGCTGCGCGAACGCGCAGAACCGGCAACCGGTGTAGCAGATGTTGGTGAAGTTGATGTTGCGGTTCACCACGAAGGTGACGTCGTCGCCGACGGCTTCGCGGCGCAGCGTATCGGCAAGCGCGGCAACCGCTTCCAGCGCGGGGCCGTGGGCGGTGGCCAGGGACAGGTATTCGCTGTCAGAGCAGCCGCCGGGGTCGCGTTCGGCGGACCGCAGCGCGGCCAGCACATCGGTGTCCAGCCGTTCTGGCGCTTTGGCGCCCTGCGCGGCCAGCTCGTTGACGTGCGCGCGGATCGATTCCCAGTCGCCGAAGGCGCTGTCGATGTCGCTGCGGGTCTCGGTGTTGCGGCCCTCGCTGTCGATGGCCGCGTTGAGGTCGACCCGGCCCGAGGAGCCGACGTCGTCGGGCTCCTGCCAGGGCAGCCCCACCGGGTTGACGTCGCGCGCCAGACCGGTCGCCGGATCGGCCAGCGCCGCAACGTGTCCGGACACCCGCGGGTCGATCCACGCCGCGCCCGCCTGCACGTATTTCGGCTGCGCGGTCAGCCGCTGGACCAGCTCGTAACCGGCTTCGGCGGTGACGGCGGCCAAGTCGTCCAACGCCGGCCACGGCCGCTCGGGGTTGACGTGGTCGGGCGTCAGCGGCGACACCCCACCCCAGTCGTCCACCCCGGCGCCGAGCAGGGCCAGGCACTCGTCGCGCGACACCAGATTGGGCGGCGCCTGAATCCGCATGCCGGGGCCGAGGACCAGGCGCGCGACCGCCACCGTGGCCAGGTAATCCTCGATGCCGGCGTCGGGAACGGCGGCCATCGCGGTGTGTTCCTTGGCCCGGAAGTTCTGCACGATCACCTCTTGCACATGACCGAACTCCTTGTGCGCCTTGCGGATCGCATGCAAGGTGTCGGCGCGCTCGGCGAGCGTCTCGCCGATGCCGACCAGCAGGCCGGTGGTGAACGGGATCGACAACCGCCCCGCGTCGGTCAGGGCGCGCAGCCGCACGGCCGGGTCTTTGTCCGGGCTGCCGTAGTGGGCAAGCCCTTTCGTTTCGAACAGCCGCCGTGACGTCGTCTCGAGCATCATGCCCATCGAGGGCGCCACCGGCTTGAGCCGGGCCATCTCCGACCAGCTCATCACGCCGGGGTTCAGGTGCGGCAGCAGCCCGGTCTCTTCGAGCACCCGGATCGCCATCGCGCGCACGTAGGACAGCGTGGAGTCATAGCCGCGTTCGCTCAGCCACTCGACGGCCTCCGGCCAGCGATCCTCGGGCCGGTCGCCGAGGGTGAATAGTGCTTCCTTGCAACCGAGTTCGGCCCCGCGGCGGGCGATGTCGAGGATCTCGTCGGGCTCGAGATACATGCCGGCGCCCTGGGCGCGCAGCTTGCCCGGGACGGTGACGAAGGTGCAGTAGTGGCAGGTGTCCCGGCACAGGTGGGTGACCGGGATGAAAACCTTGCGCGAGTAGGTGATCGGCAGCCCGCCGCCCGGCCCGCGCCGGCCGGCCGACTCCAGACCCGCATCGCGCACCCGGGCCGCACTGGCACACAGGTCGGCGAGGTCCGCGCCGCGCGCGGTCATGGCGACCGCGGCCTCGTCGACGTTCAGCGCGACGCCGTCTCGAGCCCGTCGCAGCACCCGCCGCAGCGCCGATGCACCGGCCTTCGGCGGGGCTTCCGGAGAAACCTTGGCCGGCACCACAGGGTTGGGCAGAGCGGTAGGCTCCTCGCCCGGAGTCAACAGCACCTTGGTGTAACTTCCCCACGATCGAATTTCATCCGCGCGTCCCAACATGTGAAATCGTGGCACCCGTTGGCGGGTCCCGTATGGGCAACTGTCAACAGTAGCGGCACCCCCGCGTCGGCAAGCGGGCGACATCCCGGCCGATCGTCAGACGCCCTGCCCGCGCCGCCACAGCACCCAGACCGGCGGTACCACCCCCAGGACCAGCAGCAATAAGGCCGCGTACGCCATCAGGCCGCGGCCGCCCAGGATCACGTCGTCGGCCGGGCCACCCATGCTGATCACCGCCACGGTCAGCAGCCACGTCCACAACGGCAGCGCCGCCAACCGGGGCGAACGGGTCCAGCGGCCGGCGGCCCACACCAGCGCCGCGTTGACCAGTCCGGAAATCAGTCCGCTGATGGGAAACGGGACCGTCCCGATGTAGAGAGGCAGCAGCAGGGCTCCGGCAAGTGCGGAGAGCACCCCGTCGACCGCCAAGAGGGCCAATACGACGAAACGGATCGCGGGGTCGGTCGCGCCGCTGTCGTCAACGGAGGCGACGCGTGGCTTGGTTTCGGTCAGGTCGGGACGCTGTCGATGTTGGACATGATGGAGCCGATCACCCACTGTAGGTTGTCCAGCCGGTCCTGCCAGTGTTGCTGATTAGGGTCCAGGTCGGGGTCCATGCGAATTCCTTCCGTGGCTGCCTGATTGGCAGCCTACCGCGTCGGGGCCGGCGGAAACTCAAGCCCTGCGAGCAGGTCCGTTTCCCAGCCCCGCCCGTCGCGCTCCCCCGCCGCGCCACCGACCAGGACGTAGTGCTCTTGCCCCAGAATCGGGATCGCCGCGTTGTTCGACAGCGCGCAGGCGCGACCGGTCGGTCCGACCACCACCTGGGTGGCGTGCGCGGCGAGCGCCGCCCGCTTGGCGGCCACGGCCTCCGGGCCGGTCTCGACGACGGCGTCGATGTCCTCGTCGGCGTAGCCGAAGGTGAACTCCTCCTTCGGCGGGATCGACCATTCGGGCCGCAGATCCTCGGGCGTCAGCGCGTCCATGGCCGCTTCGAAGGCGCTCGTTGCGAAGACCGACCAGTAGAACTTCGGCACGGCCCAGGGCTCGCCGACAAAGTCGGCGGCGCCGGCTCCGGGGCCCGCCGCCGCCACGGCGGCCACCGTGATGCGGTGCGCGTGAACGTGATCGGGATGGCCGTAGCCGCCGGCCGGGTCGTAGGTCACCACGACGTGTGGGCGCTGCTCGCGGATGACGGCCACCAGCGCGCCGACGGTCTCGCGGTCGTCGGCGTCGATGAAGCGTTGCCGGTGCCGCGCCGGCGTGCCGCGCATGCCCGAATCGCGCCACCGGCCGGCGCCGCCGAGGTAGTGCGGCTCGCCCACGCCCAGCGCCCGCAGCGCGGCGGTCAATTCGCCGATCCGGTAGCCGCCGAGTTGGTCCGCGCGATCGACGGCCAGTTCGGCCCATCGTTCGCCGATCACCTCGCCCTCTTCGCCCAGCGTGCAGGTGACCACCCGGACATCGGCGCCACGGGCGGCGTAGTGGGCGATGGTGGCGCCGGTGCCGAGGCTTTCGTCGTCGGGGTGCGCGTGGACGAACAGTAGCCGCGGCGTCTCAGGCATGGACGGCACCCTACGGCAGCCGCGACGATTCGGGCAGTCCGGCCGCTACCCACCGGTAAGCGGCAGGTAGGAACGCGCACGGCTACTATCAAGGAGTGCCCCAGCTCACGGACGCAGACCAGACCGGCAGCCGAAGCCGCCGGCGCGGCGAGGTCCTCGAACGCGCCCTGTACGAGGCCACCCTGGCCGAGCTGACCGAGGTCGGTTACGGCGGCCTGACCATGGAGGGCATCGCGGCGCGCGCCCATACCGGCAAGGCCGCCCTGTACCGGCGCTGGGACACCAAGTGCGAGCTGGTGCACGCCGCTTTGGTGTTCGCGCTACCGCCGCTGCCCGAGTTGCGTTCCGGCCGGTCGGCCAGGGAGAACCTGCTGGCGATGTTCACCGCGCAGCGCGACCTACTGGCCGGAAAGACCGGCTTCCCTGGCCTGGACGTCATCCACCAGCTGTTGCACGAGCCCGAGATGCGGGCCATCTTCGCCGACGCGGTGGTGCGGCCGCGCATGCAAATCGTGGAATCGATCCTGCAGGCGGCCATCGACGACGGTGACCTCGATCCGACGACGGTCACCCCGCTCACCGCCCGCATCGGGTCGGCTCTGATCAACCAGCACTTCCTGCTGAACGGTTCGCCGCCGAACCGGCGCGAGCTGGCGCTCATCGTCGACACCGTGATCCCGCCGCGCGCAACGCGTCCCGCCGACTGACCGCGCGGGCGTTATGGCCCCGTCTTGATCCACTGGCCGGCGTCGCCGACGATGCCGACCGGGACCGCACCGGACAGGCTGACGTTCTGCACGCTCGGGCCGGCCCCGACGATCGTGGTGTCCTGCAGGATCGGCAGCACGGTAGCCATGTTCCACAAGCGCGGTTCGACCGCGGTGATCACGTCGTTGATGTTCTTGGTGCCGTTGAGGGCGGCGTCGATGTTCGACTGGATGCTGCGATCGCAGATCCCGGTGAGGTTCGACGGCGCCTGCACCAGGGCGTTGGGATCGGCCGGGCGGCTGGGCGGCGGCGTGGTCGTCGGCGTCGTCGACGTGGCGGGCGCCCCGGTGGACGGCGTGGGACCGGCGGGGGCCGACGGCGCGGGTGCCGGCCCGTTGGAGATCGGCACCTGGGTGGATTCCAGTGCGGGACAACCGTATCGGGAGGCGAGCCGGGTCGCCAGGTTGCCACCCGCCTGATGCCAGCCGACGATCGCGTCGACCCGGTTGTCGTTGAGCGCGTCGTGATAGAGGGTGACCGGGTCCAGCGCCAGCACGGTCGCGGCGATGCCGACGTTGCGCAGGCGGTCGGCGGCGGTGTTTGCCACCGCGACCGAGGTCGGATCGTTCGCCGCCACCCCGATCACCAGCGAAAGTTGTTGGCCGTCCTTGCTGATCCGGCCGCGGATGACCTCGGGCGGCCCGGTGTTCGGCGGGGCTGATGGCGGCGCCGCCGAAGCCGAAGTGTTCGGGTCGACCTTGTAGCCGGCCCCCTCCAGCAGCGCCAGCGCCGCCGGGGTCGTCATCGCCGGTGGCGCGGTCGGCTCGTAGCCCGGGTCGCTCGGCGCCCGGATTTGGGCCTGGTCCAGGGTGACGGTGTTGTCGCTGCCGGCGCCGACGGCCGCGAGCAGGTCGACGTCGAGCAGCCCCAGGATCGCCTTACGGACTTGCGTGTCCGCCAGTTTGGGTTCGGTGGCCCGCAGCGTGAGCTGCATGATGCGCGGCGTCACGATCCGAGCGGTCCGGACGTCGGGGATGGCGGACAGCTGCGCGAAGGCCGCCGAGCCGCCGTGCACCTGCGCCACCTGGGTGTCGCCGTTGCGCACGGAATCGGCCAGGGCGGCCGGCGCCCCGGCGCGGCGGAACAAGATGAGCGCGGGTTTGGCCGGCGGTCCCCAGTAGCGGTCGTTGCGGGCCACCAGGATCTCGTCGCGCTGCGGATCGATGCTTTCCACCCGGAACTGGCCGCCGGTGACGGGAAGCGCCCGGGCCAGACCCGCGGCGAAACCGCCGGGCACGTCCTTGACGATGTGGGCCGGAAGGATGTTGCTGAACAACTCCTTCCACGCCGGATACGGTTCGGCGAAGGTGACCACCGCCTGCTTGCCGCCCTCCAGGGACTGCACGCCGGTGATGAGGTCGTACCCGGCCGGGTCGACGACCCCGGGCTGGCTGACCATCTGGTGCCACAGGTACCAGAAGTCGTCGGCGGCGATCGGCGCGTTGTCGGTCCACTGCGCCTCCGGCCGGATCTTGTAGGTCACCGTGAACGGGTTCTGGCCGGTCACCTCGGCCGACACCAGCAGGGTCGGGTCCATCTCCCAGCGGGAACCGGTCGGCATGTTGGGGTCGGGGACCGGCCGAAAGGCGCTCGGCAGCACCAGCGCGCTGATCGCCGCGTTCACCGGGGACAGGTCGGACAGCAGGTGCGGGTTGAAGCCGGCCCCGATCGAGTCGATGCCCATGATGATCTCGCTGACCCGCGGTGGCGGCGGCACGGAGTTGTGCGGCGTATCGGTGCTCTGCGGCGCCGGCGGCGGGTTGACCGTACAGGCCGAGAGCACGAGTCCGACCAAAAAGATCAGTCCGCCCAGCACCATGAACCAACGGCGGACTCGTCTCGGCACGCTGATCAGGGTATCGAGCAACCGCACAGCAGCCCGTCCAACCACCCCGGTGTTAACCCCGCGCCTTGGCGCGCGACCGGCTGCGGGCCCGGGCGGTGGCGTCCAGCTCGACCTTGCGCACCCGCACGATCTCCGGGGTCACCTCGACGCATTCGTCTTGCGCGCAGA
>NZ_LZLU01000006.1:0-880 GCF_001673415.1 Mycobacterium sp. 1165196.3
GGGCGGTGTTGTGGCGGCGTGGCCGGCGCCCGATCGACTGGACGGCCCCGATCACCGTGGCCAACAACCGATCCGGTGGCGGCGACCGGATCCACCATCCCGTATCCGACCTTGTTGTCCACGCCCGCAGGCGGATTGTGCGCCGACTGCACGATCCGGTTGATCACCTGATGCGCGCTGAGTTCGGGGAATTTCGCGCGCACCAGCGCCGCGACGCCGCTGACGTAGGCCGCCGAGAAACTAGTGCCCCAGAACGGCATGTTCTTCTCGCCCGGTCTCGACGGCGGGTAGGCATTCACCGGGCCGCCGCCCTGCGGTGAGAGGCCCATGATGTGGGTCCCGGGGGCCGCCACGCCGACCCACGGACCGGTCATGCTCTTGTCGAGCGGGGCACCGCTGCTGTCGACCGCTCCCACCGACAGGACGTAATCGGAGAACCACGACGGCGCCGAGACGATCTTGACCTCGTGCCAGTCCCGCGGATCGGACGGGTCCAATGGGTCATACGTCGGGTTGTTGTTGCAGCCCGCTTCGCCGTCGTTGCCGGCGGCCGCCACGATCACGGCGTCCTTCGCGGTGGCCGCGTACCACAACGCCGCACCGAGGGCCCGCTGATCGGCCGGGGCCGCCGCGGGCAGGCACGCGGTGACGGAAATGTTGATCACCTTGGCCCCCATGTTGGCGGCGTGAACGACCGCGCGCGCAACCGAATTCAGCGCGCATCAGGTGATCAACCGGATCGTGCAGTCGGCGCACAATCCGCCTGCGGGCGTGGACAACAAGGTCGGATACGGGATGGTGGATCCGGTCGCCGCCTTGACATCGGATGTTGGTCGCGTGCGGGGCCGTCCAGTCGATCGGGCGCCGTTCACCCCGACCG
>NZ_LZLU01000007.1:0-30936 GCF_001673415.1 Mycobacterium sp. 1165196.3
GAACTACGTCAGTCAGACGATCGAGGTCTAGCACCACGACCAGTTGATTTAAGTGATCGATCACCGTCGGTGGGGCGTTCGGTGTCTCGCTTGCCGGCCCGCCGTCAATCGGTTAGGTAGTCAGCAGGACTGAATTACCCAGCCAATAGGCGCCCCGGTCTGCAATTGGACATCGCGCCCCACCGACGGTGATCGATCACTTAAATCAACTGGTCGTGGTGCTAGACCTCGATCGTCTGACTGACGTAGTTCTCCCACGTGGCCATTTGGGCCGCGTCGACGAGGAGGCTTTGGAAGTCCGGGTCAGCATTGAGGCTCTGCTGGACCTGGCCATATGTGGCCCAGTCCTGGGTAGTCGACATCAAGCCGATGGCGTTGGTGCCCTGACCTCCGATCATGTTGACCAGCGCGGTGACGTTCTCCGCGCCATGTTTGCGGGCAAGCCCGGTCGCTCGCTTCAGCTGCTTCTGAATGTCGTCCCAGGAGACCCCAGGGTTCGGATGGACGATCGTAGTAGCGACGATGGCCATGGCTGGACCTTTCGCTAGATGGGAAGAGAACGTTAATAGTCTCCGGCGCGTCGAAGTGAGCCGTCTAGAGTAGGCGGCTACTCCATTTCCGCGGGTGCGCGCAGGTTGCACCCTCACCCGGGGTTTCAACCGGCCGCGGCTGGGAACAGTGATTGATATTGGCAAACGCGGATAGCTGACCACAAGAGTCGGCCATTTGCATCGTTGAGCAGGGAAATTATCGAGGATGTTGGCTAGGGTCAATAAGAGTTCAGCAAGCATATTCAGGCAAAAACAACAGCTTATGGCTGCTTGCTTGAATCCGAATCATAAATACATTCAAGAATGTCCTGAATGCAATTCCATACACGAAACGCAGAACCAGGATGAGGAGTATTGCGCTGGTTGCAAACGCAACGGCGCAATGCCGGCAATGGCGGAGAAATAACTCGGTCGGACCTCAGGCCAGGTCCGTTGGGCGGTCGGCACGCTCCCCGACTGTCGAGGAAGCTCTCCGAATCATCGCGGGGATTGCGGACATCGCCGCCGATCGTTTGCAGCGTGAGAAACATTGCGCCATAGACCAATCGGTGAGCGCTTAAGCCGTCGGCCAAGAATTGCCTGGGGCACGCGAGTTTGCCGGCCGGCACGCCGGTCCGGGCATATGTCCCGCGTTAGCTGGGCCCTGATCGGACCGTGCCTTTCCGGCCCCGATATGTCAGCATTGGTGCGTGAACGCACGCCGATTAGCGCGTGTACTGGCCGCCACGGTGCTGACGGCTTGCTCGTCGCCGTTGTGTCCGCCGATCTCCGCGTCCGCCTCGCCCTGTCCGGACATCGAGGTCACGTTCGCCCGCGGCACCGCCGAGCCACCCGGTGTCGGCGGGGTCGGACAGGCGTTCATCGACTCGCTGCGCTCCCAGGTCCGGGGCCGGTCGCTCGGGGTGTATCCCGTCAACTACCCCGCGGATGGGGATTTCGCACCGTCGGCGTCGGCGGGCGCCGGCGACGCGCACGCCCACGTTCAGTCCATGGTGGCGAACTGTCCTAACACCAAACTGGTGCTCGGAGGCTATTCGCAGGGCGCGATGGTGATAGATCTGATCACCATCGCCCAGGCACCGATCGCGGGCTTGATCCCTCAGATATTGACGGCCGACGAGGCCGACCATGTTGCCGCCCTGGCCCTCTTCGGAAATCCGTCGGCCAGGTATCTGGGGGCGCCGGTGAGCGTGGTCAGCCCGTGGTACGGGGCGAAGGCCATTGACTTGTGCGCGCCCGGCGATCCGGTATGCACTCCGGGCGGCCCGCTGGCACTGCCGTCACACGACGAGTTGTTCTCGGCGGCGGATCTGTCCTACCAAGGATCCGGAATGCCAACCCAGGCAGCCACTTTCGTGGCCGGAAAGCTCTGAGGTCGCCCAACTGGCCACCATGGTGACCGGCGCGTGCCGCACGGTCGCGAGCGACTTGCCGGACGTGAGAGCTGCGCTAATGGTGGCGCTCGTTGGTCTTTGCCGAGGCGCATCTCCAACCGGCGGGCGCTGGCAACGAAATCCGTTGCGCCCCATGTGCTATCGAGGCTACGACGCGGGCAGCATACTGCCACACCGCCTCGTGATGTCCGGGCGACGCCGGGTCGCACGACCAGGTGAGGCCGGCGGCGTCATGCGTGGTGACATTCGGAACCGGACAGGGCCGGCCGGCCAGCGGTCGATCGAGGCTGGCAACACCGACCCCCAGGCCGATCAATCCGGCCGTCGCGACGGCGACCAGCATCAGCCGCACGTACCCGAGTCGGCGATCGCGCGTCCTCGCGTACGCCCGGTAGGCAGGCGCCCTGTAGCGCATGGTCCTGGAGCTCGCGGTCCGCATGAGGTGCTCCTTGCGTCGATGCCGATGGGGATTGCTCGTTCGAGCTGACATGAGCTTGGGCGCCGGCGCTTGGCGGATCCTCTACGCATCCTTGGCCGCGGAGTGCGCGTGGCGAGTCCAGCCGGTCAACCGCCGCCGGGCTCGATCATTGGTCGCGATCGCCGAAAGCGATAGCGCATGCGCTATCGGATTCGGGAATCACCTTATGGTCACCGGATGGTGCCTCCGGGGCCGAAGTGACCGCCGGGACGCAGATGAATTGGTGGGGGCACCCCGACGCAAGCCGCACGAAGCGCGATCTAAATATTTTTGCGATTGGCGCGCTGGCGCAGGTCACGGCGCATTTTGGCGATCGCGCTGATGGCCACGAACCCGCACGCGCAACCGCGGCAAATGGCAATCGGGTGAGGGTCCCATAGCGTCCGCGGACCCACAAAACTCGAAGTCGCTGTCAAAAGTTTGCGCTTTAATCGAACTGGGAACAGCGTGTCAAAACGAGCAGATGGCGCTTACGGGGAGATCATTACTTACAGCGTCTTCTCTTCGAGGGGTTGGCGAAATATGGCGTCGAATGACTGGCAGCCGGTAGTGCGCGTCGGGGAGCCGAGGTTCATAGCCGGCGTTGGCAATCGAATCAAAGTCGAAGTCAAAACTCGGGGTTGGCTAAGCCGCGACTGGCGCTGTTACTTCGGAACGCAAGTCTCGCAGCAACAACTTGATGCCCGGTATTCCTCCTATCCTTGCTGGGATGAAATCCAGCGGATCGAGGGTTCGTGCGCCGAGCACGATGCCGAGCGATACATCGAAATGATCGATGCCGCAATACATTACGCCAACACCAAGTTGCGTAGTGATGCGCTGCCGGTGGCCGTTATGCGCGGAGCGCGCACGGAACGGCGCGGGTGTGCGGTGCGGGAGCGCCAAGCCGAACTCGATGAGCTGGCGAAGAAGTTAGCGAAACCCGAGCTGTAACGCGGCCCGAGCAACGTCCGTGGCGCGGCAAGGGCGGCGCCCAGCTCCGACATCCGGCCCGTGAGCGGGCGCCCACCCCTTGTTTCACCAGGTCGATCCGGGCGTCCGACCGGCGCGGGCGAAAAGCAGCAGATAATGTTTTGATAAACACAGCATTGCTTGTAGATTCCGATATCAGCTGCGGGCCCCGCAAACGTTTACGCCTTTGCGCCAGCGGTCGAATGCCCGCCTTTTCCTACCGGTTCTCGATATTCACGCTCGCACCGGCCGACTCGGGGTGCGGGGCGCGAAGTAGTCTTACCTCGCCCAAGACGCTGCCGCCGTTAAACCGGTGCGCCCAGGCGGATCCGCCACCAAGACCCGAAGCCGGAGGTGCCCGATGGCCCAGTCCGAACCGATCCTGTTCAACGTCACCAACCGGGTCGCGCTCATCACCGTCAACGATCCCGATCGGCGCAACGCGATCACCGCCGAGTCGTCGGGCCTGCTGCGAGAGGCGGTCGAGCGGGCCGAAGCCGATCCCGAGGTGCATGCCGTGGTGGTCACCGGGGCCGGCAAGGCGTTCTGCGCGGGCGCGGACCTCAGCGCCCTGGGCGCGGCGGGCGGCGGCGCCGCCGAGGCGGGCCTGCAGCAGCTTTACGACGGCTTCATGGCCGTCGGCGGTTGCCGGCTGCCCACCATTGCCGCCGTCAACGGCGCCGCGGTGGGCGCGGGTCTCAATCTGGCCCTGGCCGCCGACGTGCGCATCGCCGGACCCGCCGCGGTGTTCGACGCGCGATTCCAGAAGCTCGGTCTACACCCGGGCGGGGGCGCGACGTGGATGTTCCAGCGAGCCGTCGGCCCCCAGGTGGCGCGGGCCGCGCTGCTGTTCGGCATGCGCTTCGACGCCGACGCCGCCGTACAGCACGGCTTGGCGCTGAGCGTCGCCGACGATCCGGTAGCCGCGGCGCTGGAGCTGGCCGCCGGCCCGGCGGCGGCACCGCGCGACGTGGTGCTGGCGACCAAGGCCACCATGCGCGCCACCGTCAGCCCGGGATCGCTGGACAACGAGCAACACCAGCTGGCCATGCGCGCCGAGCTCGGCCCGCAGTCCTATTCCATCCAGTCACCGGAATTCGCAAAGCGATTGGCCGCCGCGCAACGCCGGTAGGCCTCCCCCGCACGCGCGCAGATTGGGATCGGTAGCGCGGCGGACCGGCTGCACTTGCTGCGACGACGCCCACCGAAGTGGCGCCTGAGCAAAGGAATGCAGCGTGCACATCCACCACACCTTCACCCGGCTTGTCGCCGGGGCCCTGCTAACTAGTGGGCTCGCCACGGCGGGACTCGCGCTGACGGCGGGTACCGCGCAGGCCCGGCCGGCGCCGCCGCCGCAAGCGCATTGGTGCCCGAACCAGCCGTGGAACCCGGCCTGGGGCGAGAACAAGTACTGGAACCAATGTTGGGACACCGACAACCCTCCGCCGTACCCGCCCCCGCCGCCGTTTCATCAGCCGAACTTCAACTGTGGCCTGTTCTGGTGCCCCGTGCCGCCGCACTCGTGACCCGGCGCTCACAAGTCGAGCAACGCGGTCTCCGGTGCCTCGATCAGATCCCTTAGTTCGCAGACACATTGGGCGGCTTGCGCCCCGTCGGCGATGCGATGGTCGAACACACATGTCAACGACATCGTCGGGCGCACCACGATCTCGCCGCCCCGGACGACGGGCCGCGGCTTGATCGCTCCCATGCCGAGGATGGCGGCTTCGGGATGGTTGATCACCGGCACCCCGTCGTCCACACCCAGCGCCCCGAAGTTCGTCACGGTGAACGTCGAGCCGCGCAGCTCCCCCGGTCCCAGGCTGCCGGCACGCGCGCCGGCAATCAATTGGGCTGCCCTGCTTGCCAGTTCGCGGGTCGTCATCGTGTGGGCATCGGCGATCACCGGGACCAGCAATCCACGCTCGGTGGCCGCGGCGATGCCCAGGTGCACACGGTGCTCGACGCGCACCCGCGGTCCCTGCGGCGAGTCCACCCAGGTCGCATTCAACATCTCGTTGTGGCGCAACGCGATGACCAGCAAGCGCAACGTCAGGACGAAGGGTGTGATGGTCTCCTGCTCCGCGCGGAACCGGTCGGACAGCCGCAGCAGCTCGGCGCAGTCGACCTCGACACCGACTTTCGCCGGTGGAATCTCCTTGTGCGACAGCGTCATTTTTTCCGCCATCCGGGCCTGCACACCCTGGACCGGCCGCACGTCGGCGCCATGGCCGTTCCCGCCGGCCGCCGCCAGCACGTCCTCCCGAGTGATGATGGCGCCCGCGCCACCCTGCACCGAGTTGAGATCCACCATCAGCTCTTTGGCCAGCTTGCGCACCGGAGGCGCGGCCAGCGGGCGGGTGGTGCGCCGGCTGATGTCGATGCCGGAGTCGGCGCCATAACCGACCAGCGTCGGTGGCGCCGTCTCGGCGGCCGGCGAATCGCCGCCCAGCGGCGCTGTGTCGATCCGCAGCAGCACCGCCCCGACGTTGAGGACATCGCCTTCGGCGCCGTTGCGTTCGACGATGCGACCCGCGTACGGGCTGGGGATCTCCACTTCGGCCTTGGCCGTCTCCACCGTGCACAGCACCTGGTTGAGCTCGACGTCCTCGCCCACCGCCACGTGCCACTGCGTCACGGTGATTTCTTCCAACCCCTCGCCGAGGTCGGGGACCCGAAACGACTTGACCCGCTCGTCGTTCATGGCTGCCCCAGCACGCGCTCGACGCAATCAAGCAGCCGGTCGGGTCCGGGCAGCCACCACTTCTCCAGCCGCGCCGGCGGGTACGGGGTGTCAAACCCGCACGCGCGCAACACCGGGGCCTCCAGCTCGTAGAACAACTCCTCCTGGATTCGGGCGGCCAGGCCGGCCCCGTACCCCAGGCTCCGGGGGCCCTCGTGCATCACCACGCAGCGTCCGGTCCGGTGGATCGACGCGGCGACGGTATCGAAGTCCAGTGGCACCAGCGAGCGCAGATCGATGACATCCAGACTCCAACCGCGTTGCCGCTGAGCCTCTTCGGCTGCTCCGACCGCCGTGCCGACCAGGCTGCCGTACGTCACGACGGTCACGTCGGTACCCGGCCGGCGCACCATCGCCCGTCCGATCGGTGGTTCGGGCCGGGTGACGTCAACCAGCCCGCGACGCTGGTAGCGGCGCTTGGGCTCCAAGTACATGACCGGGTCCGGGCAGGTGATCGCATGCCGCAGTAGCCAATAGGCGTCGGCGGGGCTGGACGGTACTACCACCTTCAGGCCGGCGGTATGGGCCCAATACGACTCGGTCGAGTCCGAATGATGTTCGGCGGCACCGATTCCCCCGAACGAGGGAATGCGCACCGTCACCGACATGTCGATTTCGCCGCGGGTGCGGGTGCGGTACTTGGCGAGGTGGCTGACCACCTGATCGAAGGCCGGGTAGGAGAACCCGTCGAACTGGATCTCGGGTACCGGCACGAAGCCGCGCAACGCCAGCCCCACCGCGATCCCGATGATGGCCGATTCGGCGAGGGGCGTGTCGAAGCAGCGTGCTTCGCCGAACGCCGCGGCCAGCCCCTCGGTGACCCGAAACACCCCGCCCTCGACCGAGACGTCTTCGCCGAACACCAGCACCCGATCGTCGGCGGCCATGGCGTCGTGCAGGGCCCGGTTGAGCGCCTGCACCATGGTCAGCGACTGCGCGCCCAGCACGACGTGTTCTACTGCCGCGGTGAGCGTCTCGTCGTGGCCGGCCGGGCGATCAGCGAGCTGAGTCATGGATGCCTCTCAATCGCTTCGGTCGAGTTCGGCCCGCAGCTGCTGGCGCTGTGCCTCTAGCCCCGGTGTGATCTCGGCGTACACCGAGGTGAACACCTCGTCGATGTCGAAGTCGGGCGCGTCGAACACCGCGTCGCGCAATTCGGCCCGCATCCGCTTGGCTCGGGCCGCGACGCGTTCCTCCAACCGGTCCGACCACAGACCTTGGCCCTGCAGGTAGCTGCGGTACCGCGCGATCGGTTCCAGCGCCGCCCAGCGATCCACTTCCTCTTGCGTCCGGTATCGACTCGGATCGTCGGATGTGGTGTGCGGGGCCAGGCGGTAGGTGACCGCCTCGATCAACGTCGGCCCACCGCCGGCCCGGGCTCGGGCGGCGGCCTCGGCCGTCACCGCGTAGCAGGCCAAAACGTCGTTGCCGTCCACCCGGATTCCGGGCATTCCGTAACCAATCGCCTTGTGCGCCAGCGAGGGTGCGGCGGTCTGTCGGGATATCGGCATCGAGATCGCCCACTGATTGTTCTGCACGAAGAACAGGCAAGGCGTGCCGAACACCGCCGCGAAGTTCAACGCCTCGTGCACGTCTCCCACGCTGGTGGCGCCGTCGCCGAGGAAGGCCACCGTCACCGAATCCTCGCCGAGGCGTTGGGCGGCCATGGCCGCGCCCACGGCGTGCAGGGTCTGGGTGCCGATCGGAATCGACAGGGGGGCACAGCATTTCTTGGTGAACTCGAGGCCGCCGTGCCACGTTCCGCGCCACGCCGCCCCGACATGCCCCGGCGGGATGCCGCGCACCAAAAACGCGCCGAGCTCCCGATATTGGGGGAACAACCAATCCGTCTTGCGCAGGCACGCCGTGGCGCCAACCTGAGCGGCTTCCTGACCGCGGCAGGACGCGAACAGCCCCAGCTCCCCCTGCCGCTTGAGGTTGACGAATTCGCCGTCCAGCTCGCGGGTGACCACCATCATCTCGTAGAGCCAGCTCAGCGTCTCCGCGGGAAGCTCACGGCTATAGCGGTGTTCGGGCGTCGGTGTGCCATCGGGAGCGACGAGTTGCACCGGTTCCAGCTCGACAGCCATCGGCACCGAAGACATTTACGCCACACCGCCTCCCTCGCCGGGTGCCGCGAGCGGGAGTCGATCGCCAGCTACACGAAAGGCTTCGCTCGCCGCGACACTGACGTACCCACCATTATGCGCTCGAACGAGAAGAGACCGCGTTGATTGCGACGACGGCACAACGTGTCGCGCCTCGCCCACGCCGCGTTCGGGGAGCCGTCAGTCGGGGGCGGACTCGCCCGCCCTGCGCAACGTCATGTGCGCGTGCTTGAGCACCGGCGAGTCGACCATCTGTCCCTCGAACGCGAAGACGCCGCGTTCGGACCGCGCCGCGGTCAGCACCCGCCGCGCCCAGTCCAGCCGCTCCTCGCTGGGGCGGTACGCCTCGCGCACCACCGGAATCTGGCTCGGGTGGATGCACACCGTTCCGGCGAAACCCAGCGCGACGGCGTCCTCGGCCTCGGCCCGCAGGCCATCGAGGTCACGGATGTCCAGGTGCACGGCGTCGAGCGCGACCCGACCGAAGGTGGACGCCGTGAGCAGGGCCGTCGACCGCACGTGGTGCGCGACGTCGCGGTAGGTGCCGTCGGCCTTGCGGCTGGAGCTACCGCCGAGCGTGGCGACCAGATCCTCGGCGCCCCACATCAGCGCGACGGTGCCCGGTGCCGCCGCGATTTCGGTGGCGAACACCGCACCGCGCGGCGTCTCCAGCAGCGCGATCACATCGCGGGGCGCCAGCGCCGTCACCTGCGCGGCCGATTCCGTCTTGGACAGCATCACGGTGGTGTAGGCGGTGCCGGCCAGGGCTTCGAGATCCAGCGGGTATTCCGGGGTGTCGGCGGCGTTGACCCGCACGACGGTGCGCTCGGGATCCAGCGGCGTCTCCTGCAACGCCTTGCGCGCCGCGGGTTTATCCGCTTCGGCCACGCCGTCCTCAAGGTCGAGGATCACCACGTCGGCGGCAGCGGCGGCCTTGGCGAAACGCTCGGGACGGTCGGCCGGGCAGAACAACCAGCCGGGGCCGGCGGCTTGCAGGTTCACTTGACCTCCTGGCCGGCAGGGCGTTTCTGCACCAAGGTGGTGCGCACCGCCCGCGCGACGACCTCGCCGTCCTGGTTGCGTCCGGTGTGCTCGAGGGTGACGATGCCTTCGCCGGGCCGGCTCTTGGATTCCCGCTTGGCCGTGCAGACGGTTTCCGCGTAGAGGGTGTCGCCGTGGAAGACGGGCTTGGGGAAGGACACCTCGGAGAAGCCGAGGTTGGCCACGATGGTGCCAAGCGTAAGTTGCGACACCGACAGCCCCACCAGGGTGGACAGGGTGAACATGGAGTTCACCAGCCGCTCGCCGCGAAAGCCGGGTTGCTCGGCCGCCCAGGCCGCGTCCAGGTGCAGCGACTGGGTGTTCATGGTGAGCGTGGTGAACAAGACGTTGTCGGCCTCGGTGATCGTGCGGCCGGGCCGGTGCAGGTAGGTGGTGCCGATCTCGAACTCGTCAAACCACAAGCCCCGCTGGACAACTGATTTGGCCAGTTCGCTCATGACAGTCCCAGTGATCGCGCGATGAGCATCAGCTGCACTTCGGTAGTCCCTTCACCGATTTCGAGGATCTTGCTGTCGCGGTAGTGGCGGGCGACCGGATATTCGTTCATGAAGCCGTAGCCGCCGTGAATCTGCGTGGCATCGCGGGCGTTGTCCATCGCTGCTTCCGAGGCGATCATCTTCGCGATTGCCGCCTCCTTCTTGAAGGGCTTGCCCGCCAACATCTTTGCAGCAGCATCGTAGTAGGCCGTGCGGGCCACGTGGGCACGCGCCTCCATCCGGGCGATCTTGAAGCTGATCGCCTGGTAGGCGCCGATCGGCTGGCCGAACGCCTGGCGTTCCTTGGCATACTTGACGCTTTCGTCCACGCAGCCCTGCGCCGCCCCGGTTGCCAGCGCGGCGATCGCGATGCGGCCCTCGTCCAGGATCGACAGGAAGCCCGAGTAGCCGGTGCCCCGGGCACCCAGCAGGTTCTCCTGCGGGACGCGGGCGTCGTCGAAGCTCAACGGATGGGTGTCCGACGCGTTCCAGCCGACCTTGCTGTACACCGGTTCGACGGTGAATCCCGGTGTGCCGCTGGGCACGATGATCGAGGAGATTTCTTTCTTGCCGTTCGCATTGGTGCCGGTGACGGCGGTGACGGTGACCAGCGAGGTGATGTCGGTGCCGGAGTTGGTGATGAATTGCTTGCTGCCGTTGATCACCCACTCGCCGTTGTCGAGCCGGGCGGTGGTGCGCGTTCCGCCGGCGTCCGAGCCGGCCCCGGGTTCGGTGAGCCCGAAGCCGGCCAGCGCCCGGCCGGCGGTCAGGTCCGGCAGCCACTTCTGCTTCTGCTCTTCGGTGCCGAACCGGTAGATGGGCATCGCGCCCAGGCTGGCGCCGGCTTCCAGGGTGATCGCCACCGACTGGTCGACCTTGCCGAGTTCCTCGAGCGCCAGCGACAGCGCGAAGTAGTCGCCGCCCATGCCGCCGTACTCCTCGGGGAACGGCAACCCGAACAGGCCCATCTCCCCCATCTTGGCGACGACCTCGTACGGGAAGCTGTGCTCCTCATCGTGTTTGGCCGATACCGGAGCGACGACGGTGCGCGCGAACTCCGCGACCGTGTCGCGCAGGTCCTGGTATTCCTTGGGTAGGGTCCCCGCGGTAATGGATGTGGTCATGACGCGTCCTCACTCGAATCGCTTGCCGCGCCGGATTCAGCGGGCACCAGCCGGGCCAGCACCTGGTCCACCGTCACCTGATCGCCGACGGAGACCAGCACCTCCACCTGTCCGGAAACCGGTGCGGCAAGCGAATGTTCCATTTTCATCGCCTCGACGACGACCACCACGTCGCCTTCGGAAACGTCGGTGCCCGAGGATGCCTGAACCGCGATCACGCTGCCGGGCATCGGGCTGACGATCTCGGCCCGCTGCGCGCCCGCGGCGCGATGGATCTTGTTCTCCTCGGCCTCACGCAGGTGCCAGGTGCCACGCTCGTCGGCGATCCACAAGTGCCGGTCGGCTTCGGCCCAGTGGTATTCCCGGCGCAGCCCGTCCAGCGTAACGCTCATTCGCGATTGCTCGACTTGCGCTGCGGCGGAATATGTTTCACCTTCACCCACCCGAACACCGGCGGCCTCGGGTGGCCCCCACACCGACACCGTCTCGGTGCGTAGCGGGGTGCGCATGTCGGTGCGAACCGGTGCGGGCCTGCCGCCGGCCCGCCAACCCGTCGGCGCCGCCCACGGATTGCCCGCGAAGCGGCGAGCCCGCAACGCCAGCACGGATTGCCGGTAAAGACCCGCCGCCGCGAGCACGTCATCGGGGGCCGGCACCGGAGCGAAGTCGGCCAGCCGCTCATCGAGCAGCGCGGTATCAAGGTCACCGGTACGCACGCGTTCGTCGGCCAGCAGAAACCGCAGGAATTCGATGTTGGTCTGCACGCCCAGGATCGCGGTCCGGCTCAATGCCCGGTCGAGTTTGGCCAGCGCCTCGTCGCGGTCGGTCCCGTGGGCGATCACCTTGCTCAGCATCGGGTCGTAGTCACTGCCGACCAGCGTGCCCGCGCGCAGCGAAGAATCCACCCGCACACCGTCACCGGACGGCTCGAAGACCTGCAGCACCCGCCCGCCCGTCGGCAGGAATCCCCGTGCCGGATCTTCGGCATACACCCGGGCCTCGATCGCGTGCCCGCGCAATTCGACGTCGTCCTGGGCGAACGCCAGCTTCTCCCCGGCGGCGACCCGTAGCTGCCACTCGACCAGGTCCAGCCCGGTGACCGCCTCGGTCACCGGGTGCTCGACCTGCAGGCGGGTGTTCATCTCCATGAAGAAGAACTCGTCGGGCCGGGCCGCGGAGACGATGAATTCGACGGTGCCCGCACCGACGTAGTCGACGCTGCGCGCGGTGTTGCAGGCGGCCTCCCCGATGCGCGCCCGGGTCGCCTCGTCAAGCAACGGCGACGGCGCCTCCTCGATCACCTTCTGGTGGCGGCGCTGCAGGCTGCATTCGCGCTCGCCGAGGTGCACGATGTTGCCGTGCGTGTCGGCGAGCACCTGGACCTCGATGTGCCTGGGGCGCAACACGAATCGTTCGAGGAAGAGGGTGTCGTCACCGAAGGACGAGGCGGCCTCGCGCCGCGCGCCCACCAGCGCCTCGCGCAGCCTGCCCGGTTCTTCCACCAGGCGCATGCCCTTACCCCCGCCGCCCGCCGACGGTTTGATCAGCACCGGGTATCCGACCTCGTCCGCGGCCGCGACCAACTCGTCGTCGCTCAGCCCGGATTTGGCGACCCCGGGAACCACCGGGACGTCGAAGGCGGCGACCGCGTTCTTGGCGGTGATCTTGTCGCCCATCACCTGGATCGCCCGGGCCGGCGGGCCCAGGAAGACCACCCCGGCCCGCTCGCAGGCGGCGGCGAAATCGGCGTTCTCCGAAAGGAATCCGTAACCCGGATGGATCGCCTGAGATCCGGTACGCACGGCCGCCTCGACGACCCTGTCGATGTTCAGATAGCTCTCGCGCGCCGCCGCGGGGCCCAGTCGCACCGCCTCGTCGGCCTCGAGCACGTGGCGCGCGCCGTCGTCGGGATCGCTGTAAACGGCGACCGAGCGGATGCCCAGTCGGCGCAGGGTGCGGATCACCCGAACCGCGATCTCGCCCCGGTTGGCCACCAAAACGGTTTCGAACACTGCACTCACATCCGGAAGACGCCGTAGGAGACGGGTTCCAGCGGCGCTTGCGCGCACACCGAAAGGGCCAGCCCGACAAAGGTTCTGGTATCGGCGGGATCGATGATCCCGTCGTCCCACAGCCGGGCCGTGGAGTAGTAGGGGTTGCCCTGACTCTCGTATTGTTCGCGAATGGGCGCCTTGAACGCCTCTTCCTCGTCGGTCGACCACGGCTTGCCCGCGCCGGCGAGCTGCTCGCCGCGCACGGTGGCCAGCACCGACGCGGCCTGTTCGCCGCCCATCACCGAGATCCGGGCGTTGGGCCACATCCACAGGAAGCGTGGCGAATAGGCCCGGCCGCACATCGAATAGTTGCCCGCCCCATAGGAACCACCGATCACGACGGTCAGCTTGGGCACCCGCGCGCAGGCGACGGCGGTGACCATCTTGGCGCCGTGCTTGGCGATGCCGCCGGCCTCGTAATCGCGACCGACCATGAAGCCGGCGATGTTCTGCAAGAACAGCAGCGGGATCTTGCGCTTGTCGCACAGCTCGATGAAATGCGCGCCCTTCAAGGCGGATTCGCTGAACAGCACACCGTTGTTGGCCACGATGCCCACCGGGTGGCCGTGGATGTGGGCGAACGCGGTCACCAGGGTCTTGCCGTAATTGGCCTTGAATTCGCTGAATTCGCCGCCGTCGACCAGCCGCACGATGACCTCGTGCACGTCGTAGGGCACGCGCGGGTCGGGCGGCACCACGTCGTAGAGCTCGGTCTGCGCGCACCTGGGTGCGACCGGGGATCGCACCTCCCACGGGCTGGCCCCGCGCGGGCCGAAGGTGGCCGCGATCGCACGCACGATCCGCAGGGCGTGTTCGTCGTCGTCGGCGAGGTGGTCGGTGACACCGGAAACGCGGGAATGCAGGTCACCACCGCCGAGGTCTTCGGCCGACACGATCTCGCCGGTCGCCGCCTTGACCAAGGGCGGACCCCCCAAGAAGATCGTGCCCTGCTCGCGGACGATGACGGCCTCGTCGCTCATCGCAGGCACGTAGGCGCCGCCGGCCGTGCATGAACCGAGCACCGCAGCCACCTGTGGAATCTCCTTGGCGCTCATGGTCGCCTGGTTGTAGAAGATGCGACCGAAATGCTCGCGGTCGGGGAACACCTCGTCCTGCCGCGGCAAGAACGCACCCCCGGAGTCCACCAGGTAGATGCACGGGAGCCGATTCTGCAGCGCCACCTCTTGGGCGCGCAGATGCTTTTTGACCGTCATCGGGTAGTAGGTGCCGCCCTTGACCGTCGCGTCGTTGGCGACGATCACGCACTCGCGCTCCGAGACCCGGCCGATGCCGGTGATGATTCCGGCGCCCGGAGATTCGTCGCCGTACATGCCGTCCGCGGCGAGCGGGGAGAGCTCCAAGAAGGGGCTACCCGGGTCGAGCAGGCGGTCCACCCGTTCGCGAGGCAACAGCTTGCCGCGGCTGACGTGGCGTTCCCGCGCGCGCTCGTTACCGCCCAGCGCCGCCGCGGCCAGCTTGGCGTTCAGCTCGCCGACCAGCCGGCGGTGCTCGTCGGCGAACGACGCCTCGGCCTTCGCGGGCGAGGTCACCACGTTGTCCATCGCCGCAGCAGCCTCCTTGCCGTCGTGCGGTCAGGCAATTCTTGAGTTAATGCTCATTAACTCAAGGTGAGAATACCATCGTCGTCGTTGCCGGTCCAGAAACGATCGCATCAATCGGAAAACGTGAGTTAATCGCGAATAACTCGTGCTACGTTAGGGCCAGTTAACCAACGGAGGTTCGTCATGACAACGTCCGCCTCCGACGGTCAGGCGGGTGCGCCCGACGCTCCAAATCGCCGGAGTCAGTTGAAGTCTGACCGCCGCCTACAACTTCTGTCCGCCGCCGAGCGGTTGTTCGCCGAGCGCGGGTTCCTCGCGGTGCGGCTGGAAGACATCGGCGCCGCGGCCGGCGTCAGCGGTCCGGCGATCTACCGGCATTTCCCGAACAAGGAGTCGCTGCTCGTCGAATTGCTGGTGGGTATCAGCACCCGGCTGCTCGCCGGTGCGCGGCGGGTGCGGGCCGACAACGCCGATGCCACCGCCGTGCTGGACGCGTTGATCGACTTTCATCTGGACTTCGTGTTCGACGAACCCGACCTGATCCGCATCCAGGATCGCGACCTCGCGCATCTGCCCGAGGCGGCCGAAAAGCAGGTGCGCAAATCCCAGCGTCAGTACGTCGAGGTCTGGGTGGGGGTGCTGCGGGAGCTCAATCCCGAGCTGGCCGAGGCCGACGCTCGGCTGGCGGCGCACGCCGTGTTCGGTCTGCTGAATTCGACCCCGCACAGCATGAAGTCCTCGGACGCCTCGCGCAGCAAGCCGGTCCGCACGGCGCGGTCGCGCACCGTCATGCGGGCGATGACGGTGGCCGCGCTCGCCGCCGGAAATCGCTGCCCCTGAGTTCCCCGTCGTAAGGTGACTCAGGGCTTTAACACTTCAGTACAGGTACCCTGCAAGCCATGAGGTGGACATGAACGATTCACGTCCCACCGAGCGGTTTAGCACATCGCAGCCGGGGCCGCAGCAGCCGAGGTATTCGCCCTCCGCCGATCCCGCGTACGCCGACCAGACGCCGTACGGGCCGAGCTATGGCGGGACGACGTCATCACCGTGGGCGCCCAGTCCGAACGAGGCGAACACGACCAAGCGGCTGCCGGCCTACTGGCAGCAAGATCTGCCCCCGGCGAGCGAGCTGCCGCCCGGCATGGCTCCCCCGCCGCCCGACGCTCCGAAATCGTCGCGGTGGTTGTGGATCGGCGCCGGCGCGGCCGTGTTGCTGGCCGTCGCCTTGGTGATCGCGTTGGTGCTCGCGAACGACGCGATCAAGACCCAGACCGCGGTCCCGCCGTTGCCGGCGATGCCCGAGCCCAGCACGCCGACCACGACGACGTCGCCGCACCGGACCCCGTCGCTCATTCCGGCGCCGATACCACCGACCAGCGTTCCCGCCCTGCCCCCCGAGACGACCGGGCCGGCGGCGATGCAGGACGTCGTCTACACCGTCTCGGGGGAGGGCCGCGCGATCAGCATCATGTACATCGACACCGGCGGCCTCATCCAGACCGAATTCAACGTGGCGCTGCCCTGGAGCAAAGAGGTCAGCCTGTCCAAGTCGGCCAATCACCCGGCCAACGTCACCATCGTCAACATCGGCCACAGCGTCACCTGCACGTTGACCGTCGACGGGGTGCAGGTCAGCAAGCGCGTCGGCGGCGGTCTGACGATCTGCGACGCCCGCGGCTAGCCGGCCGCGCCCGCTACGACGGCTCGGCCGCGGGTTGGGCGACCGCGGAGGCGCGCAGCGGGACCCGGACCGCCAGCATCGCCACCAGTCCGGCGACCAGCACCAGCGAAATCCCACCCAGGCCGGCCCGCACGGCGCCGAAGACGTCGACGAACACCGAGAACAGCCAGGGCGCGACGAACGCCACCGCCCGCCCGGTCATGGTGTAGAGGCCGAACGCGACGCCTTCCCGGCCGTGCTTGGCCATGTGCAGCAGCAGGGCGCGCGACGACGACTGCGACGGGCCGATGAACATGCACAGCAGCAGCCCGCACACCCAGAAGGCCACCGGGCCGGACAGCACCATCAGGGTCAGTCCCAGGACGATGATCGCGAGCAGTGAGGCCACGATGACGGGCTTCGATCCGACCCGGTGGTCGACGAACCCGCCCAGCACCGCCCCCACGGCGGCGACCACGCTGGCGGCCACCCCGAAGATCAACACGTTGGCCTGGGAGATGCCGTACACGTTGACGCCGAGCACCGCCCCGAAAGCGAAGATCGCCGCCAGCCCATCCCGGAAGAGGGCGCTGGCGAACAGGAAGTACACCAGGTTGCGGTCGCGCTTCCACTCCCCGCTGACCTCGGTCCACAACTTTCGATAGCCGCCCAGCATGCTGGTCGGCTGATACTCCTCCGAGGACGCGGTGAGCCGCTGCGCGACGAACAGCAGGGGCAGCGCCAACACCGCGAACCAGATCGCCGCCACCACCATCGCCTCGCGGACGTAAAGCCCGTCCCGCAAGGGAACTCGCAGCAGACCGCGCGTCGCGTCAGGACCGCCGCCGGACCCGGAGATGAACCCGGTGTAGATCACCAGCAGTAGCAGAACGCTTCCGACATAACCTGACGCCCAGCCGAACCCGGATATCCGCCCGGCAGTCTGCGGCGTCGAAAGCTGACGCAGCATGGCGTTGTACGGGACGCTGGCCAAATCGCCGCACGCCGCCGTCGCCCCCAGCAGCACCAGGCCCGCCCACAGGTAGCCGGGACGGTCGCGGATGAAGAACATCGCACCGGTCAGCGTCACCGCTGTGGCGGTCAGCACACTGAGCGCCACCCGCCTGCGATGCGGGGATTCCACCCACACGCCGACGGCCGGCGCGAGCACGGCGACGGTCAGTCCGGCGATGGCCGCCGCGCGGCCCAACCAGCTCGCCGGGGTGGTGGTACCGGGTATCCCCACCCCAACGCTGCTGGTCAGATAGACGGAGAAGACGAAGGTCGCCACGATTGCGTTGAGGCCGGTCGAACCGCAGTCCCAGAGCGCCCAGGCCAGCACGCGCGATCGCGCGGGCGTGGCGGGATGCGACTCCGGCTGGCTCATGCCCGGCACTCTATAGGCGCCCGCGATCGCCCGCGGGCCGCGTTGCGCCCGCTGTCTACGATTGGCGCATGCCGTTACCCGCCCCAAGCGCCGAGGCGCGCGCCGTTGTCACCGGAGCTTCGCAGAACATCGGTGAGGCACTCGCCACCGAACTCGCCGCACGCGGACACCACCTGATCGTCACCGCACGTCGCGAAGACCTGCTCAAGGACCTGGCCGCCCGGTTGACCGGCAAGTACGGCGTCACCGTCGACGTGCGCCCCGCCGACCTGGCCGACCCGGGCGAACGGGCGAAGCTGTGCGACGAGCTGGCCGCCCGCCCCATCTCGATCCTGTGCGCCAACGCGGGCACCGCGACCTTCGGTCCGGTCGCCACGCTCGATCCGGCCGGCGAGAAGGCGCAACTGCAGCTGAATGTCCTTGGGGTGCATGACCTTACGCTGGCCGTGCTGCCGGGAATGGTCGAGCGGAAGTCCGGCGGCATCCTCATTTCCGGTTCGGCGGCTGGTAATTCGCCGATCCCCTACAACGCCACCTATGCGGCGACCAAGGCGTTCGCGAACACCTTCAGCGAATCGCTGCGCGGTGAGCTGCGCGGGTCCGGCGTCAACGTGACCCTGCTGGCGCCGGGCCCGGTGCGGACCGATCTGCCCGACGACACCGAGGCCTCGATCGTCGAGCGGCTGGTGCCGGACTTTCTGTGGATCTCGACCGAGCACACCGCGCGCGTGTCGCTGGATGCGTTGGCGCGCAACAAGATGCGCGTCGTCCCGGGTCTGACGTCAAAGGCCATGTCGGTGGCCAGCGGGTACGGCCCGCGCGCCATCGTGGCGCCCATCGTGGGCGCGTTCTACAAGAAGCTCGGCGGCGGGTAGTTCCGGCGGCGGCGTAGCGGCGGCGTAGCGGCGGCGGCTCCCTGGGCGTAACGGAGCGGCGATTATCAGCCCGATTTTTCGCCGTGGCGTTACGGGCGCGACGAACGGTCCAGCGCTACTTTCGGCGGCGGCGCCCGGTGCCGAAGATGTTTTTCACCACTTCACGTATCGCGGTGTTGATGCCGCTTTTCACCGTCGGGTTCTGCAGCACTTCCTCCCACATCGAGGGACCCTTTGGCCCCGCCGGCTCCGCCGGCTCCGGCATCGGCGGGACCGCCTCATTCGAGGGGACCGGCGGGTAGTCCGACTGGGTTTGCGGCGCCCGCGACGGGGGCCGAGCCGGCGGGCTGGCCTGCGGCTGCGCCGGTTGAGGCTTGGTCTCGCCGTAGGTGGCCTGCAGCGCACTGTTTTTCGCCGCCGACTGGATCGCGTCGTTGCCGATCGAGGCCATCAACGAGCGGGGCACTCGCATGCGGGTCCACGCGACCGGCGTCGGCGCACCCTTCTCGGACAGCACGGTCACCACCGCCTCGCCGATCCCCAATGACGTCAATGCCGATTCCAGGTCGTAGACATCGGTTTTCGGGTAGGTGCGGACGGTCCTGCTCAGCGCCTTCTGGTCGTCGGGCGTGAACGCGCGCAACGCGTGCTGAATGCGCGCGCCCAACTGGGAGAGGATGTCGTTGGGAATGTCGGTGGGCAACTGGGTGCAGAAGAACACCCCGACGCCCTTCGACCGGATCAGCTTCACGGTCTGCTCGACCTGCTCGAGAAACGCCTTGGACGCGTCGGCGAACAACAGGTGCGCCTCGTCGAAGAAGAAGACCAGCTTCGGCTTGTCCACGTCGCCGACCTCGTCCAACACCGTGAACAGGTCGGCCAGCAGCCACATCAGGAAGGTCGAGAAGATGACCGGGCGCAACGACTGACCGCCGAACTCCAGCAGCGAAATGATGCCGCGGCCCTCCTGAACGCGTAGCAGATCCCGCGGGTCGAGCTTCGGCTCGCCAAAGAACGTGTCGCCGCCCTCGCCCTCGAGGTTCACCAGTGCCCGCAGGATCACCCCGGCCGTCGTGGACGACACTCCGCCAAGGGATTTCAGGTCTTCCTTGCCCGCGTCGCTGGTCAGGTGGGTGATGACATCACGCAGCTGGTTCAGGGTCACCAGGGCGCTGTTGTTCTCCTTGGCCCAGTGGAAGATCAGCCCCAGCGTCGACTCCTGAGTGGCGTTGAGCCCCAGCACCTTTGACAACAGCACGGGGCCGAAGCTGGCCACCGTAGCCCGGATCGGCACACCGACCCCATCGGTGCCCAGCGACAAGAACTCGACCGGAAAACCGGTCGGCTCCCAGTCGTCGCCGGTGTCTTTGGCCCGCGCGGCCGTCTTGTCGTCGCCCTTACCGGGCTGGGCAAGCCCGGACAGGTCGCCCTTCACATCGGCCATCAGCACGGGAACACCCGCGGCGCTGAGCTGCTCGGCGATCAGTTGCAGCGTCTTGGTCTTGCCGGTGCCGGTGGCGCCGGCCACCAGGCCGTGCCTGTTGATGGTGGCCAGCGGGATACGGATCTGTGCCGTCGGATCGGCCGCCCCGTCGATGACGACCGTGCCCAATTCGAGTGCCTGGCCACCGACGGCGTAGCCCTCGGCGATCCGCGTCGCGGCCGTGGCCGCTGAATCGGTGCTCATCGTGCTGCGCCCCTCTTCCCCGGTGATTCGGCATGCAGTTCGACAACGCTCACCCTACTTCTCCAGTTGAGACGCGGGCGAGGACCGGCGCGGGCGTCACCTGCGCGTAGTGCACTGGGTGGCGACCCGCAGCGCCCGGCTCCGCCGCGCTTGCGATCGCCACTAGTCCAATGGTGGCGACCCGCAGCGCCCGGCTCCGCCGCGCTTGCGATCGCCACTAGTCCAATGGTGGCGACCCGCAGCGCCCGGCTCCGCCGCACTTGCGATCGCCACTAGTCTGAGCGCTGTGCGAGACGAACTGGTGTGGATCGACTGCGAGATGACCGGGCTTGATCTGGGCTCGGACAAGCTGATTGAGATCGCGGCGCTGGTGACCGACGCCGATCTGAACGTTCTCGGCGACGGGGTCGACGTGGTGATCCATGCCGACGACGCCGCGCTCGCGGCGATGGGCGACGTGGTCAGCGAAATGCACTCGCGCTCGGGGCTCACCGACGAAGTGCGGGCCTCGACCGTCGACCTGGCGACCGCCGAGGCGATGGTGCTCGACTACATCGGCGAACACGTCAAGCAACCCAAGACGGCGCCGCTGGCCGGAAACTCCATCGCCACCGATCGCGCCTTTATCGTGCGCGACATGCCCGCCCTGGACGCCTACCTGCACTACCGCATGATCGATGTGAGTTCGATCAAAGAGCTCTGCCGCCGCTGGTATCCGCGGATCTACTTCGGTCAGCCGGTAAAAGGCCTGGCCCATCGCGCTTTGGCCGACATCCACGAGTCCATCCGCGAGCTGCAGTTCTACCGCCAGGCCGCGTTCGTCGCGCCGCCGGGCCCGTCTACCAGCGAAATCGAGGCGATCGTCGCCGCCCTCGATGGCGGAAAAGACGCACCGGGACCAAACGATTCGGCCTCCGCGCCGCCGACCGGCTAGTATCGACGTCGCCGCTCGTTGACCGACATCGTGCGCAGGTCGGCTTGCGGCCGTGGTGGGTGTAGTTCAGTTGGTAGAGCGTCAGGTTGTGATCCTGAATGTCGCGGGTTCGAGTCCCGTCACTCACCCCACAGGTCAGGGAGCATCACCGCTCCCTGACCTTTTATGGTGTTACCGACTCGGCGCGATGCCGATGCACCCGTGAGTGGAAGGTAGTGACGAGACAACGCCCCGCCCCGCCCCGACCCCGGCGCCTGCGCCCGGGGGCAGCGGCCGTCGTGGGGGTCGCGCTGTTCCTCGCGGGTTGTGGCGGGTCGAGTCACACCACGACGACGGTGATGTCGACACTGCCACCAGAAACCAAGACGGTGACCAAGACCGTCGCCCCGCCACCCCCGCCGGGGCCCAAGACATCGATCGAGAACAACGGCACCTACATCGTCAACAAGGACATCGCGGCGGGCACCTACCGCAGCGATGGCGCCAAGTCCGGGTGCTATTGGGCGAGGCTGCGCAGCTTCGACACCAACGACATCATCGACAACAACGTCGGCGACGGCCCCCAGGTGGTCCGGATCCTGCCGACCGATACCGCGTTCATGACTCGAAGCTGCGGGAGCTGGCACAAGATCGACTGACCGCTACGTCAGGTGTTGGCGTTGCCCGCCTTCCACTGCGGCCACGGGATGTTCCAGTCGCCCAGCCCCTCGATCCCGGGCAGCGTCGGCCCGACCGTGTGCACCACCTCGACGATGTCACCGCTTTTGCTGTGGTCGTAGAACCACTCGGCGTTGCTGGGACTCACGTTCAGGCAGCCGTGGCTGGTGTTGGTGTGCCCCTGCGCGCCCACCGACCATGGCGCGGAATGGACGAAAACGCCGCTGTAGGACATCTGCGTGGCCCAGTCGACTTCGGTGCGGTATCCGTTGGGCGAGTTGACCGGAACCCCGTAGGTCGAGGAGTCCATGATGATGTGCTTGAACCGGGCGCCAATGATGTAGACGCCGTTGGCCGTTGGGGTGCTGTCCTTGCCCATCGACGTCGGCATGGTCTTGACAACATCGCCGTTGACCCGCACGGTCACCGTCTTGGTGGTGTCGTCGGCCGTCGAGATCACCTCGTCACCGATGGTGAAGTGCGTCTTGACGTTGTCCTCGCCGAACATCCCGTCGCCCAGGTCCACCCCGTAGGTGTTGACCGCCACGTCGATGGTGGTCCCTGACTTCCAGAAATGCTCTGGGCGCCAACGCACTTCGCGGTTGTTCAGCCAATAGAACGCGCCCTCGACCGGAGGGTTGGTGGTGATGTTGATGGCCTTCTGGGCCGCCGCCCGGTTGGCGATGTTCTCGTCGAAGCGGATCGCCACCGGCTCACCGATGCCCACCACCTCGCCGTCGGCCGGGCTGACGTAGGGCATGGTCAGGTGGGCGGGTGAACTGGTCTCGAACGACATCTGCTTGCTGGCCGCGCCGCCCAGGCCGGTTGCCTTCACGGTCAACGTGTAACGCCGGTTGTAGCCGAGCTGCTCGGTGGTCGACCACCGCAGGCCGTCGGGACTCAGCTGCCCGCTGATCGACCTGCCGTTCTCGTTGACCATGCTGACCGAGGCGAGCACGCCGTCGGCAACGCTCACCGTGACGGGCGCATCCACCGTCACACCGACGGCGCCATCGGTCACCGAGGCGGTGAGCTTCGGGACCAGCAGGTCGGCCAGCGGGGTGCCCTTGTCGAAGATGACCTTCGCCGGTGCCGCCGCGTGGTTGCCATCGCAGGCGGCGGTGAGCACAGCAATCGGAACGATGGCAGCCACCAGCCATGATCGGCGTTTCCGCAAATGCGCCATCCAGTGACCTTCCATTCAATTCTCCAGATGGTCACCGCTGACCAGCGAGGTAGCTGCAGGCATTCTAATGGCATCTGCCGACGCTCCCGTGCCAGCTGAGCCGGGGCGTCCGTTCGGTGTCATCGCCGCAATGAAATCGTCATTTCCGGCGCGGCCAACAGCCAGCGGCGCCGACTACGCCGGCAAGTTGGACTCTTCGTGCAGTTCGGCGTCGCCCCTGTCGCGGGCGCTGACGGCCTCGACGCGCGCGAGCTTGATGATGGCCGCGATCATCACCAGCGCCGCTGCCGTCAGGGCGATCATGCCGGGTCGACCGGTCTCAAGCGTCTCGCCGAGGACGACGACGCCCAGCACCGCCGCGACGACGGGCTGCGACACCTGCAGCGTGGGCATGGACGCGGTCAGCGGCCCGGCGCGAAACGCCGCCTGGCTCCACACCACGCCGCCCAGGGCGACAAGGATGCAGGCGTAGAGCTCCGGGGCGCGCATCACCGCGGCTGGCCCCTCGCCGAGCCGAGCGACGACCTCCTTGGTGAGCGCCGCAAAGGTGCCCCACAACGCCCCGGACACGAAGGCGAACAACATGGCGGCCACCGCGCCGCCCCGAATGCGGCCGGCCACCACACAGCCGATCAGGAGCGGCCCCAACACGATGGCCACCACCGCCCAGGTGCGAAGCGATGCGCCGCTATGGCCGGCTTGCGGATTGCCGACGACGACCACCACTGTCACCGCGGCGGTCAACAGCGCGGCCCACACCCATTCGCCTGCAGTGACGGCCCGGTGCGACAGCCTGGCGTTGAGGGGCAGCGCGAAGAGCACCGAAAACATCAGCAGCGCCTGGACCAGCAGCACCGAACCCTCGCCCAGGGCCGCGACTTGCAACGCAATGCTCGCCACCAAGAGCAGCGTGCCCCACCACCACCGTTGGCTGCGAAGCAAATTGGCGAACAATTCGACGGAGCCTACCGCCCGGTCGGTGATGCGCTGGGCCGTGCGTTGCTGCAACACGTCACCCGTGGCAATGCACAACGCGGAACTCAACGCGAGGAGAGCGGCGATCAGTGTGTGCGACATGAAAATCTCCGTGGGTGTCCGGCGTTTCGGACTTCGCGGTAGTGGAAAACCATTGGTGCGCAATGCATGTTCGCGGGTCAGGTGCGCTCGGCGGCGGCCCTGTCAGTCCACCTTCTGGTCAATGACCGGCCCCCGTTCGGAGCGTCGCGGGCCCAGCGGCCCCGCCCCACCGCGACCTCGCCCTCTTCACCGGTTGCGGACCGCTCCCGCAGCCACACCAACGGCCGTGGGGCCCACCAGGTCCAGCGTCCCAGCAGGTGAATGAAGGCCGGTACCAAGACCATTCGGACCAGGGTCGCATCGACGAGGACGCCGAGCGTGAGGCCCAGGCCCAGCATGCGCATGAACGACACGTGCGCGGGGATCAAGGCGGCGAACGAGATCGACATGACCACAGCGGCGGTGGTGACCACCCGGCCGATCCCGGCGATACCCAGCGCCGTGCTCTCGTCGGTGGCGGCGCGCGCCTCGGCGGCCGTCGGCGGCGTCTCCCGGATGGCTTGCGAGGCCAGCCAGTATTCGTGGATGCGCGAAACCAGGAACACCTCGTAATCCATGGCCAGCCCAAAGGCGATGCAGAACAACAACACCGGGATGTTGGCGTTCAACGTCCCGTTGGGTGTGGTGCCCAGCGCGCCCAGGTGGCCGTCCTGGAAGATCCACACCATCGCGCCGAACGCCGCGGTCAGTGACAGCACGTTGCACACCAGCGCCTGCAGCGGCAGCACCGCGCTGCCGGTCAGCAGGAAGAGTAGGGCAAAGGTGATCAGGGCAATCAGCCCGAACACCAGCGGCAGTCGCTTGGTGATGGCGTCGACACTGTCGCGGTTGATCTGCGCCAGACCGGTCACCAGCACCGAGTGGCCGGCCGGCCCAGCGACCTGATGCAGTCGGTCGAGTTGCGTGTTCGAAGCCTTCGAATACAGCGGCGCAGTGCTCGACACCGTCAGAAACGCGGCGCCGTTGGCCATGCCGGTGGCCTCGGCGGGCGGCGCCACCCGTTTCCCGCCCACGAACGTGCCGGCCGGCGCGCTGACCGCGGAGACGTCGGCCACCCGGGACAGCTCGGCGGCGTAGCGCTCCAGGTCGGCGGGGGTCATGCCGCGAGCGTCGGGGACGACGACGGAGACCCCGGTGCCTAGCCCGTTAGCGAAATCGTTGTCCAGCATGTCGGCAACCTGGCGCGCAGACGCCCCTTTGGGCAGCACCCGTTCGTCAGGGAAACCCCACTTCACCCCGAGGAACGGCGCACCGAGCAACAGCAGCAACACCACGACACTCAGACCGACCGACATGGCGTGGCGCAACACGTAGCGCGTCGACCGGTACCAGAACTGTGTCTCGAGCGGCTGGTGCGCGTGATCGCGGAACGGCCGCTGCCCGTGCAGCACGCGATGCATCACCCGACGGGCGTTCAGCGAGTCCAACCGCGGCCCCAGCAGCACGATCGCGGCCGGCGTCACCACGACAGCGGCGAGCGCCACGATGATCGCCGTGACCACGATCGTGTAGGCCGACGACTTGAGGAAGTACATCGGGAACAGCGCCATCACCGCCATTGACAGCCCGACGGTGGTGGCCGAGAACAGAACGGTTCGGCCGGCGGTGGCCATGGTCCGAAACAACGCCTGGTCCCGGCCCTCGGTTCGGGCCAGCTCCTCGCGATAGCGAGTGATGATCAACAGGTTGTAGTCGATCGCCAGGGCCAGACCCATCGCAATGCTCAGGTCCAGCGCATACGTCGACACGTCGGTGACGTAGGTGATCAGTCGCAGCACCGACATGGTGCCGACGATGGCCAATGCGCCCAACACGATCGGCAGCGTCGCCGCCACCACACCGCCAAGCACCCACACCAGCACCGCGAAGCTCAACGGAATCGCGATCGACTCCATCAGCATCAGGTCGCGCTGGTTCTGCTGATTGATCTGGGCGTACGCCACGGCCATCCCACCGGCGCGAACGGTGACGCCGTCCCGGTCGTGGACCACCTCACGCATGAGCGCGCTGGCGTACTCCTGGGCCTTGTTCTCCCCGCCTCTCAGGTCGGCCACGATCATCCCGGACTTGTTGTCCTTGCTGACCAGCTGGGCCGCGGTCTGGGGCGGCGAGGTCCACGCCGAAGAAACGTCGATGACCCAAGGCGATCGTTTCAGGTGATCGACGATGTCGGTGGCCACCTGGCGCGCTTTGTCGCTGCGGGCACCCGCGGGCGCGGTCAGCGCGATCAGCATCTTCTGGTCGGTTTGACCGAACTTGTCCCTGAGCAGTTCGGTCGCCCGCGCCGATTCCGAGGTCGGGTCCTGGAATCCGCCGGCCGACAGCCTGTTTACCACCGGAATCCCGAAGATCCCGCAGACCACCAGGACGAAAACGGCGGCCGCGATGATGCGTCTGGGCGCCGCGATGGCAAGTCGAGCGATTCCTCGCAGCACTGGCGTCCTTTCTTTTCCGGCGCCTCCGGCCTAGCTCTATACCCATACAGGGACCGTTTGACGCCCCCTCGGCAATCATTTCCGCCGATGCGTCGGAGACGCACGCGTGGCTTATGTAACAGTAAGACGGCCGCGTTAGCGCAATTGATTCCGTCACACCGGTGATCCGCCTTACACCCCTGCTCCTACTATGACGGCTTGTGGGCGGCGTCACCAACGTCGTTGCGACGTTTCACCACCCGGGACTCGGGTACCGAAGAGGGGCGGCATTCCAGTAAACGAGCTTTGTTGGATTCGGTGTGCACATCACGAATTCAGCTGGGCCAGTAGCGAATTGGATGAGCGATGAATGCAACAAAGGACGCTATCAGGATCAAGCATCCGACCGAGAAGGACTGGCAGGCCGTCTACGAGAACCAGGCGCGCGCATATGGGATTGCCGTGGACCCGCACGACGTCGCCGCCTGGACGCGGCGGGTCAACCTGCAAGACATCCTGATCGCCGAAGACATGTCCGATCCGGAAGAGCCGCACCTGGTCGGAACTTCCCTTTACTACCCACTGCGGCTCACCGTGCCAGGGGGCGCCAGTCTCGACGCCGCCTGGTTGTCGATGATCGCAGTCGCGGCGACGCATCAGGGACAAGGAATTTGGCAACAGCTCAGCATCCAGGGCTTCGCAATTTTGCAGGAGCGTGGTTATCCCATTCTTTGCGGCGTTCCCACCCAGCCAACGGTTTACGAAATCCTTGGGGCCGGGGTGGCCAGCTATGCCAGGACCTACGACATCGAGCCGCGTTTCACCCAGCTGCGCAACAAGCCCGACCGAAATCGGGCTCGTGAGGTCGACGCTGCCCAGGCGGCAAGCCTGCTGCCCCCGCTCTACGAGCGGTGGCGCGCCATAACTCCGGGTGCGCTGAGCCGAGATGATGCGTGGTGGGACGACATCCTCGAAGACAGGATCACCCAGCGGGACAACGGATCGACGCTCAATTTCATCGTTCATCCGGACGGTTTCGTGACCTACCGCGTCGTGGGAGCGTCGCCGCACGCCTATCGGCGGCCATTCGGCAGCGTGATCGTCCAAGACTTCTGCGCGGTCACGAACGAAGCCCACGACGAACTGCTGGCGACTCTGGTGGGCTCCAAAACGTTCGACAACATCGTGATGGAGGTCCCGGTCGATGACCCGCTCCCACTCAAACTCAAAGACCAGCTCGCCGCGAAAACGATAGGCATGAGCGATTTCCTGTGGCTGCGAATCATGAACGTGCCCGCCGCGCTCGGCGCCCGCGGGTATTCATCCGACGCCGACATCGTCCTGGACATCACGGACCCGCTCAGCGTCGCTGGTGGACGATTCCGGCTGCAGACACGCGATGGTGTCGGCGAGTGCACACCACACGACGGGCCCGCGGACGTCCAGATAAGCCTCGGTGATCTGGGGACCATCTACATGGGGGCCCACCGCCCGTCGGAACTTCACCGGGCGAACCGCATCGCGGAACTGCAGCCGGGCACGCTGCGCACCCTGGACGCCATGTTCGCCACCGACCGGGTGCCTTATTGCGGCACGCTCTTCTGATAACCGTCCAGCTCGCCAATCAGGTTGCGGCGAAAACTACTCGAAGACGTTACGGGTGGCGCGTCGAGTCGCGGTGACGCCGACCCCGGTCGAGCGGGTAATGCTCGAGGCGAGCCGGACGGCTCCGAACCATGCGGATCACCCGCGGCCGAGCGGCTATCCTGGGAAGCGGTCGGGATTTCACTGGACGGCACGACGCCTGTTATTGTCGCCTACGCGGTCTCGGCCGTTTAGAAGCGCCGTTAGCTCAGTTGGTAGAGCAGCTGACTCTTAATCAGCGGGTCCGGGGTTCGAAACCCTGACGGCGCACCAGCTCACCGAGTAGTTCAATATTTGGTGGCTTCTCCACTTCAATGGGGGGTTCACCCGATGGGTAGCGATCTCCGAGCAATCTCTTTCCCGACGATCGCGCGGGTCCTACCATCCCTGCGGTGGGGTTTTTCAGAGGGCACTTGTGAAAACTGACCTGAAGTGGGTCGAGCCCTTCGAGGGCCACTATCACGCCAACATCGACGACCGCAGCGAATACCGGGTGCACGTGGTCTCGACGGGCGGCTTCCGCGCCGAACGGGTGGACGACGGCTTCGTGCACCACGACCTGGGCCGGGCCGGCACCGCCGCCGAGGCGCAGGCGATCTGTCAGGACCTGCACACCAGGGCCCTGCGCCGCGCCGCGTGGGAGGCCTACATGGCCGAGCACGACCCGCCGGGCTGGGAGTGACCCCCTCACCGGTTGACCGGAATTTTGCCGCCGTATCCCACCGCGACAGCCCCTCCTGCAGGTAATTTCTTGCTGGCACCGATCGGCGCCAGAAGCGCCGATAGGCCCCCTTGGGACGAGCTGCGTCGAAGGAGCTGCAATGGGGTTCATCCGGCCCAACCTGCCCGTCGTCGACATGGCCGAGTGGACCAGCCGCTCCCGCGCCGAACGGATCGTGCCGATGGCGCGCCACATCGCCGAGCACGGCTTCGGCACCCCGCTGGTGATGCACGTGGTGTACGGCGTGAAGATCGCGCTCTACATCCTCGGCGGTTGGCTCTTCGCGTGGTCGACCTCCGGCATCGGCGGCTTCAGCCACGTCGGCGAATGGTGGTCGGAGCCGATCGTGTTCCAGAAGGCCGTCCTGTTCACGATGCTGTTCGAGGTCGTCGGCCTCGGTTGCTGCTTCGGGCCCTTGGCGGGGCGCTACTTCCCTCCGATGGGGTCGATCCTGTACTGGCTGCGGCCCGGCACCATCCGGTTGCCGCCGTGGCCCAATCGGGTGCCGTTGACCAAGGGCAGCAACCGAACCCCGTTCGACGCGTTGCTCTACGGCGTCCTGCTGGTGCTGCTCCTGACCGCGCTGGTGTCCGACGGCGCCGGACCGATTCCCGCGCTGGACACCACGATCGGAGTGCTGCCGTGGTGGCGCACCGTCGCGATTCTGGCGGTCCTGGCCGTGCTCAGCTTGCGCGACAAGGTGATCTTCCTGGCCGCGCGCGGCGAGGTGTATGCGCCGCTGGCGCTGACGTTCCTGTTCGCCGGGGCGGACATCATCGTCGGCGCCAAGGTCGTCTTCATGGTGATTTGGCTGGGTGCGGCGACCTCCAAACTCAACAGGCACTTTCCGTTCGTGATCTCGACCATGCTGGCGAACAATCCGTTCATCCCCTCGGGGCCGCTCAAGCGGTCGATGTTCAGACACCACCCGGACGACCTGCGGCCCAGCGCGCTGGCGGGATTCATCGCGCACTTCTCGACCGCGGTCGAGGGTCTGGTACCGCTGGTGCTGCTGTTCTCACACGGCGGCTGGCCGACGGCCATCGCGGCGTTCGTGATGATCGTGTTCCACCTCAACATCCTGCTGGCCTTCCCGATGGGCGTGCCGCTGGAGTGGAACGTCTTCATGATCTTCGGGGTGCTATGGCTGTTCGTCGCGCACGCGCGCCTGGGCCTGTCCGACATCGCCCACCCGTTGCCGATCGCCGCCCTGTTCGCCGTCATGGCCGGCACGGTCGTCGTCGGGAATCTCTATCCGCGCAAGGTCTCGTTTCTGCCCGGCATGCGCTACTACGCCGGCAACTGGGACACCACCCTGTGGTGCGTGCGGCCGTCGGCCGACGAAAAGTTCCGCGTCGGCTCCCGCGCCCTGGGCCCGATGCAGCACCAGCAGCTCGAGCGGTTGTACGGCAGCAAAGAGGAAACCCTGATCCCGCTGCACCTGGCCTTGGCGTTCCGGGGGATGAACACCCACGGGCGCGCGCTGCTCACCCTGGCGCACCGGGCGATGGCCGACTACGACGAGGACGACTACAACCTGTGTGAGGGTGAAGTCCTGTGCTCGATGGTGCTGGGCTGGAACTTCGGCGACGGCCACATGCACAACGAATGCCTGATCGAGGCGCTGCAGCAGCGGTGCGGGTTCGAGCCGGGCGAGGTGCGCGTGGTGATCCTCGATGCCCAGCCCATCCACCAACAGCGGCAGGAATACAGGTTGGTCGACGCCGCGACGGGCGAATTCGAACGCGGCTACTGCGACGTCGACGACATGGCCACCAATCAGCCCTGGGCCGACGACATCCCGGTGTACGTCCAGACCGGGCGCGTCACCGATTCCTGACGCGGCGCACCGCCACCACCACGACGAGGGCCCCGACCCCGGCCAGCGAGGCCAGCACCACGGGCTTCTGCACGAATCCGATCACCCGGACCTTGAGGTCGTCCGCCAGGCGCCGAGGATTGGCCCGCTCGGCAAGCGAGTCGACGGTGGCCGCCAGCTGATCTAGGGTAGTTCGGGCAGGTGCATGAGCCGGATAGTGGGCGACTTGGAGGACACAGTGGCGGACCGGGACCCCGAAGCCATCAAGCAGGACATCGACGTCGCCCGGGACCAGCTGGCGGCCACCGTCGACTCGCTTGCCGAGCGGGCCAATCCTCGGCGCCTGGCGGACGACCTCAAGGTCCGGGT